>NZ_WRFL01000022.1:0-31991 GCF_009778815.1 Candidatus Bathycorpusculum sp. | reverse complement strand
TTAGACGTGCTGATGGTAAAGAATGGTTGTCTGAAATTCCAAAAAAAGTTGAAACTCTAATAGAAAAACTCGACATCAAAAACCTATTACCCCAAAACTTGGGAAGTTAGGGTTAAAAAAACAAAACCAAAACCGTTACCAAGTGAGTCATTAAGATGTTGGGAAACAAAAAGTGGGAAACAAAACAAAAAACATATTACAGGGAACCTCCGGAAACATTTTAGCTGCCATATGATAGATTGTATAACTGGCACTTACAATGTATGAGCACAATTTTCTGACAAAAAATAAAATATTGAAACACCTCTCCAAAATGGGTGACCCACTTGAAAAAGTAACCAAACACATAGACTTCGAGATTTTCCGGCCCACACTCGAAAAAGTAGTAACCCCACAAAACCGCGACTACACAAAAGGCGGCCGACCACGCTTCGACCCCGTTTTAATGTTCAAAATACTACTGCTACAGGACTGGTACAACGTATCCGACCACACCATCCAATACCAAATAAACGACCGCCACTCCTTCCAACGCTTCCTAAACCTACAAACAGACGACAAAGTCCCCGACCAAAACACCATATGGGACTTCAAAGAAGCCCTAGCCAAAAACGGCACCGACAAAAAACTTTTCGAACAATTCACCCAACAACTAGAACAAAAAGGCATAATAAAACACGAAGGCTCCCTCATCGACGCCAGCTTTGTAGACGCTCCACGCCAACGCAACACCCCCCAAGAAAACCAACAAATAAAACAGGGCCAAACCCCCAAAGACTGGCGCAATAAACCCCATAAACTCGCCCAAAAAGATCTCGATGCACGCTGGACCAAGAAAAACAACGAAGTCCACTATGGCTACAAAGATCACCTAAATGTGGATGAGAAAACCAAGTTGATTACCCAATTTGCTGTAACGTCTGCGTCTGTGCATGATAGTCAAAAACTCACAGACGTGCTCTCAGTCAAGGATAAGAAGGGATATTTGGATTCAGCTTATGTGGGTGAGGAGCTGCATGCGTTGGTGCATCAGCTATATCCGGGGGTTGTGTTGTTGTGTTGTGCTAGGGGTTATCGTAACAAGCCCCTAACTGAGGAGCAGAGGGCGGCTAATCGTTTGATCTCTCGGGTTAGGGTTCGGGTGGAGCATGTGTTTGGGTTTATGAGTGTGTCTATGGGTGGGATGTTTGTGCGGTGTGTGGGGTTGGTGCGTGCTGGAGCGCAGATTGCTAGGCGTAACTTGGCGTATAATCTTAAACGGTATGCCTACTTAGCGGGAGATAGGCTCATTTCGGTAATTTAATCAAGATAGGGGTTGAAAATCATGAAGAATCAGGTAAATCAGTCATATCTAGCACATATTGGCATGAAAACTGCCGAACAAACCTGATAGAGCCACAAGCAAATCAGTCAAACAGGTTTTCGGAGGTCCCCTACATTATAATGGGGGCGAGTAAGCACACTCACTCAAATTCAATATAGTTTTTCTGTTAATATGAATTATAAACAAAATATCATCCACTATGTAATTATTTTTTGAAATATTTTATTATAATATGAGACGGTTTCCAAAAGTTTCCCACGGTTTCCCACATTGAAAAACCGGAAAAACAATCACCAACTATACAAACAAATAAGCCCCTAACAAAAAACAAACCACCTATCCAAGAACGCTTAGCACACCCATCTAATCTAAACAAAGACACGACACCAACAACCACACAACCCTCTCACACACCTCACCCTACAACAAAGAAATAGTTTTTAGCCATTGCCATGTTTTTCTACATGACAAGAAAAGGCACAAACAAGAAAAACCTTGAAATGGGGTGGTGTCCTTTTTCAGTTTTAACCCCCATAAAAAGTTTGTTTGTCCGAATTTTTAATAACGCTCAGTATATTCACATAAAAAATATTTAAATTATATTGTTTTTAACTTTTTATTTATATGTTTTTAAATAAAAAATGGGGATTTTTATCAAAAAATGGTGAAAAAGTATCATTTGGTTGGTGGGGCTTCCCGGATTTGAACCGGGGTCTATAGCGCCCGAGGCTACAAGCCTAGACCATGCTAGCCGAAAGCCCCACCACAACGGATGTGTTCTATCTTATTTGTTGGGTTGGCTTTAACTTTAGCGGTTTAACACCCAATCAAAATTAAAATCAAACAAATCTGTGATACAGTAGCCACGCATTTTTAGCTCAGGTGTAAACCTTGAACTTTAATGGTTGCTTTTGTTCTAATAATCCATAAAACTTTTAAATTCTAATCGACATTTTCTAAGCGCTCTCTTGAGGTTAGGTTCATGTCAGAGACACAGCAGAAAAAGAAACGCAAGAAAAAAGCCAACTCTCTCATAGAAACCGAACAGGTAGAAAGTGAACTTTTACCCGAATTAGTTACAGCGTTAGACGAGTTGGCAAAAGAGAAAAAATATCTCGATATTCAAGTTTGCCCTAAATGTAAAAGTCCCCGCGTTAAAAGAGTCAACACTATGGCTGGTGATCTGTTTTCTCACATGGGCCTAACTCCACCTAGCCATGAATGTAGTGAATGTAACTGGCGAGGCCAAATGGTCCTTAAAGCAACCAACAAACCCACAACAGTCCGCGATGTTGTAATCATGGCCGAAGCCAACAAATTAGACACCGAAAACAAAACCAAAAAACTCCAACACCAACCTAAAAATTAACTCCATCCAAAACCCAAAACCGAAAATTTCGCTCTGACAGCATCTGCAATGATTTAACCCTCCAAATATCCTCTTTTAGCGTTGTCTCTACATATACGTAGATAATAATCTGACAAAATAGAGTTTCCAGTTAACCGCCACAAATAAAAACATGCATCTTGTTTAGTTCCAAGCAGGAATTGACTTTGGCAATTAATACCCTCTATCTGGCAGCTATATCACAAAACTCTGTAGTGTTACTTAGTAATACTATTCAACTATAGTTGTGATTAGATGGCGGCGTCAATTTGTAGTTGCTGTAAACGCAATGAAACCTTCTATTTTAGACCCTACTCAGGCGAGCGCCTATGTCAGCGATGCTTCACCCAATCTATTGAAGCCAAAGTCCGAGCTACTATAACCAGATCACACATGCTCAAATTCGATGACCACCTAGCCGTGGCTGTGAGCGGCGGCAAAGACAGCCTAGCCCTTCTCTATATCCTAGCAAAACTACGCAAATTCCGACCTAAAACCACCCTAACAGCCGTCACCATAGATGAGGGCATCAAAGGCTACCGCAACGAAGCCCTAGAAATAGCCGCCCAAAGTTGCAAAAACCTTGACATACCCCACCAGATTTTCTCCTTTCGTGAACTCTACGGATTTAGCCTCGACGAAGTCATGGAACGCACCCGTCAAAGAAGCCAAACTGAACTCACCGCCTGCGCCTACTGCGGGGTACTACGCCGCAGAGCCATAAACGCCGCCGCCCGAGCCGTTAAAGCCGACAAAGTCGCAACCGCCCACACCCTAGACGATGAAGCCCAAACCGTTCTTATGAACATCCTGCGCGGTGACATTGTTCGCCTCACCAAAGAAAAACCCATAAGCGACAAAGTCCACCCCCTGTTTGTACAAAAAATCAAACCCTTCTGTGAAATCCCCGAAAAAGAAAGCGCCCTCTATGTATACGCCAAAAAAATCCCCTTCCAAGACACCCCCTGCCCATACGCCTCCCAAGCCCTACGCAATGATGTCCGCGGCATGCTCAACCGCATGGAAGAAAAACACACCGGAACCAAATTCACCGTATTTCGAGCCATGGAAAAGCTACGCCCCGCTCTTGAAGAAACCCTAAAAAAAGCCGACTTTAAAACCTGCACTGAGTGCGGCGAGCCTTCAACATTGGATCTGTGTAAAACCTGCGAGTTATTGCGCCAAGTACGTTAGTTAGGTTTTTTGTGGTCAAAGCCTCGTTCGCTTTTGAGTTTACGCAACATTTCTGAGGCCTCTGTCGCGCTGTCTGCGGCGGCAATTCGTTGTGCCCGTTCAAGATTTACTTTTGTGTTGCAGTAAGGACATAGTTTTGTTTTTTGCGCTTTAGTGCTAAGCATATACCCGCCGCATTTAGTACATTTCATGATGAGTGTTGGCGCCATTTGTGCTTACTCCGAAGGGCTTGTTACACTCATCAAAATGCATCTCAGTATAATATCTTTTTTATTGATCCACCTATTAGCCATATGTCGTATATGATTTTATAAGGCTTGAATTTTTGAATGCTATATTGGCGTAATTTTTGGAAATTTAAAAAAATGATAAAAAAATAAAATTGTTAGTACCAGTATTCTATGGTTACTGTATTGTTTTATTGTCCATTTTTTATTTATCACCTGTTTTTATGAGCTTTTAAGGCGCGAGTATTTGTTATCAAACGGTTTTAGAACCTTTACCGAAAGACTTTTCCATGGCAAGATGGTTAAGTGTTGGTAGCGGGATTAGGGATTAACATGAGTGCAGAAGAGCAAGCCAAGCAGCGATCACCTCTGGTCGATATGGCTATTGGGTACTTTAAAAAAGAAGGCTACAAGGTTAATAGTGAAAACGTTGCCTTGGAAGGTAACAGCGGAGTTATGCGCCACTTTGATCTTGTGGTACAAAAAGGTCGTTTAGAGCAGGGTGTGTGGATTCGAGATTGGAATCGCACCATCGGCGTCAATGTTATCATAAACCTAGACACCGCTTCAGAGGATGTTGAGCTTGGTGCACCCATCATGATTGGGGAGAAATTTAGTGATCATGCCAAATCCTACAGTAACCGCCGCAAAATCAGCCTGCTCACCAAGCAAAAAATCGGTAGTTTTCGCTAAAGTCTTAGATATTTATCTGTTAAGCCCAAACCTTCAAGCATACCTAACCAATCAACAAATCCACTGTGGCATTTTTTGGTATGGTTTAAAACCTTTAACATATCCTCCACAATAGTCTCTGTGGTCTGCCCCGAAACATCCAATTCACATACCTTGTCCTGATGCTGATGTTGCAAAGCTTCAATTAAACAACTATCCAAAATTTCAGCCGAGAGATTTTCCCCAATTTTTGCCTCACTAAACCCACAGTTTTGCATCTGTTCTTTGAGTTCAATAGGGTTTCTACGCAGAACAAAAATCTGCGAAACAACCTCTGATGGCGTAACAGCGGCTGCATAATGCCCATCAATAATCATATCCGTCTTGGCAACGCTTATAGATTCACCCAGACTTTTACGCATAGCCTGCTCATCCACAACAATGGTTTGTCGTTCTTTGTCCTCCTCCAATATTAATCCCTGTGTTTTAGTATACTCAGTCAAATTAATGCAAACTGCATCTAGTTTTTCTGCTAACACTTTGGCGGTTGTGGTTTTACCCACACAGGGTGTGCCGGTAAGGAGAATAACTCGATTCATAAAAACACCTGGGCATACCCGCAATTATTGATTACGGATCAACATTCGTTTATATTATGTAATGCAGAAACAAAACCTCTGGAGCGGGAGTAAACTATTTATCACAACAACTATGTGGTGGTTACATAGCGAGGTTGAATATATTGAGTGAAAAATTGGTTTCAAGAACTGTTTTTTTGGCAGGTATACTTGTGGCAATTCTTATTGCCTGTACAGTTTCTACTTTAGCATCTACACAACTGATTGCTGGACCGCAAGGTTCACCCGGACCCCAAGGACCCCCAGGTGTACCCGGCGTTGCTGGATCACAAGGACCTCCAGGAGTTGCTGGATCAGCCGGTGCCACAGGAGCAACGGGTGCCACTGGAGCTACAGGTGTAGCCGGTGCCACAGGACCAACCGGATCACCCGGACCCGCAGGCAAAGACGGCAACACCACCCGATACATCCTAGAAGGCTCCTTTGACATAACCAAAGACGGCGACCTAATCCAAACTTTTGGCGAGTTGCTTGTCAGTGAAGCACATTGGAAAAAAATCGATATTCCTCAACTTACTTTATCAGATATACCCTTTGTACATGTCTTTGTGAAAACTTTTTTTAACAGCACACATAACGATCCACAACCTATGCAGTTCTGGCAAGAGTACACTTCACAATCGATTCGCTATGATGAAGGTTGCATTTATGTGTTCTACAAAGGCGTCACAACTGAGTATCCTCCATATGGTGAAGCACATTACACACAGTATACAATGAATGGCGAATACCTCATAGGGATAGCCAAATAACCGCTTAACCAAACGGCATCACCAGCCGTTCTCTTTTCTTAAACAACACAACAAAACCGAGATGCTAAACTGCCCAGGGACCCTTAACAAATGGTCTTAGCATGTCATTTAAGCCTCTAAATACTTATGATGCTGACAAAACTTATTCTCAGTCTGGTGTTGCCGATTATGTGTCTATTCACAGTTTGGTTGGCATGGATTACATACGATTGGTAACTCTAAATCAAAGTGATAAACGGCTAAAAGAGCCCTCTATAGCTGCTGCCGGTTAAGTATAAACATGTCAACCAGCCCGTAAGTACAAAAACTGCGCGTGTATACGCTATATACAAGGTATTTTACTCTCAGAGGTTACAATTAGGCTGATTCAAATATGGAATCAAAACTACACGGTCCCTTAAAAAATATCAAGGTTACGCCTTTGGCATCGGAGAGTTTTGGTGTGCGTTCAATGTGTACGCTTGTTGAAACGCCTGATACGGCGGTGTTGTTGGATGCGGGAGTGTCGTTGTGTCCCTATCGGTTTAATCTGCCACCCCATCCACTCGAATTTAAAACAATTCAGCATCTGCGCAAAGTGATTGCCGATGCCGCCGACAAAGCCGCCATAACCACCGTCAGCCACTACCACTTTGATCATCACACCCCTAGCTACACAGATTGGGTTGTAAACTGGACCGATGAGGGCGAAACTGCTCGCCAAATCTATCAAAATAAACTGGTGCTGATAAAAGACCCCCAAAACAACATCAATGCCAGCCAGCAGCAACGAGCCGGGATGTTTCAAAAAACAGGCGGCAGACACGCCAAAACCGTGGAGGTTGCAGATGGTAAAACCTTCACTTTTGGCAACACAAAACTCTGCTTCTCAGAGGCAGTGATGCATGGCACAGAAGGCGGCATGCTGGGCTGGGTCATCATGGCAAACGTGGAATATAACGGGGAACGGTTCATGTTTGCACCCGATGTCCAGGGCCCCATGTCCATTCATACAACAGAGCTTATTTTGGCGGCTAAACCCGATTTACTTATGCTGGGCGGCCCACCGCTCTATCTCGCGGGGTTTCGTGTGGAGCAAGCCCAAATCGAGCAGGGGCTACAAAATCTCTCACGTCTTGTGGAGACTGTGCCTTTGGTGATTTTGGAGCATCATGCTCTTCGGGATGAATTTTGGCGCTCCAAACTCGACAAAATTTTCCTCAAAGCCCAAAAATCCAAACACAGCATCATGACTGCCGCAGAGTATAGGGGCCAAGAAAATCTCTTCTTAGAATCCAAGCGCCGCCAGCTCTTTGAGAATCACCCCATCTCCGACGAATTTAAACAGTGGACAAAGACTCTGACAAACAAAAAAATCGCCAAACCCCCAATCTAACGTTGCAACATTTGTAACTCTTAGCTGTTACTGTTTGTACAAGCATCTGGTTGCTTACAAATTAGGTTGATTCTCTGTATGTATAGTTGCATTGAGTACATCGTAAAAATTGTGTGGAGGATTCATCCGAACCGCGGGTCTGTACTTGCCAGACGTTTGCGAGGTTGTTTCCACATTT
Organism: Candidatus Bathycorpusculum sp.; assembly: GCF_009778815.1. Lineage (NCBI taxonomy): Archaea > Thermoproteati > Candidatus Bathyarchaeota > Bathyarchaeia (SeqCode) > Bathyarchaeales (SeqCode) > Candidatus Bathycorpusculaceae > Candidatus Bathycorpusculum > Candidatus Bathycorpusculum sp. The sequence continues at coordinate 24,244 of NZ_WRFL01000022.1, read as the reverse complement.
GGGGCAATCGGCTCGAATGGTTGGTAGTGTGGTGAGCTCTTGTTCTTCTTTGCCTATTATAGCCACAAACTGTTTGGGGCTGTGCTCAATGATTTTGCTGTAAAGTTTAGGATTGGGTTCTGCCTCTGGTTTTTTCTGTCCGCATTTGGTACATGTGAGCATAACCATTGCTTGATCTCCTGAGTGACTCTTGGTAGGTTTTAGACGTGAACCGCATATTGTACAAAATTCCAATTTCTTTCCTCCATAAATCAGTCCATAGAACATAGCAGTTAATTCCCCCAATAAGCCCAAAGCGCCAACAGCATGCTCTTATCTGTGTCTCTGTTAATCGTTAGCTCATCAGATTAGCTGCATTGATTCTATGTTTACATCCACATACCGCTTTTGAATGATAAAAAATAATGTGACTGCACAACTACAACAACACCCACCAAAAATATTTCGGTATGATTGTTGCATTGTAACACCAACCCTATTTATTTTTCACAGATTGATCAGGATTAGTGAATGCATATGGAAAAAGGAAAAATTGACCGAGAAACCGCAGTCAAATTAGTCCAGCAGATGTCTGCTGTTTGTGGCATCGACCTTGAGGACTCTTCGCTTATGCTCATGCCGCAAAACGCCGAAGGCATCCCATCTCTGGGTGAGCAGCTCCATGTCAAAACAGCGCTAAACTTTGGCAGTCGTTTATGCCTCAACGCACTCGCCGATGAAAACAAACTCCAAATCCGCGAAACCCCCGAAAAAGTAATTCTGATTAACCCAAAAGAAGTTCCGTTGCTCAAAAATAATAGTGGCAGTTAGGGCTTTTTTGTCTTTTTACTGGTGATTTCTTGGGATTTTTTTAGGTCGAGTGGTGTGTTTATGTTGATAAACGTTTTTAATTCTGGATCTAGTTGTTCAATAACCATTGTGGAGATATAGCGTACGCCGCGTAGTCGCTCAATCATGCTGTGCATATCAAACTGATTTTGTGATAGGGTTTCTTTGATAGCCGTTAGTGCTTGTGATGTGTTGTAGACTCCATGAAGGGGTTCGATTTCCATATCTGTATTTCTTGGAATCACAGCTGCCTTACCTGAGGATAAATCAAAGAGTAACTCTAGGACATCTTTTGAGACAAAAGGGCTATCAAAGGGCAACAGTAGTGTATATTCGCCCTGTGCGGCTTCAAAACCTGTTAGAGCGCCCATCAGTGGACCTTTTGCCTCTTCTGTATCAAGGACAAATGAAACTTTGGCGGAAACAATTTTTGCGTAGGTATCAGCCCGCTCTTGGGTGTTGGTAACAATAATAATCTCATCCGCAAGTCCTTTTACTGCATCAATAACATGATTAAGCAGAGGTCTGCCATTTAACTCAAAGAGCCCTTTGTCAGCGTTATTAAAGCGAGTTGCAGAGCCGCCTGCCAATATAACTGTTGATCTATCCATACAATCACGTCTTAACAGCACTCTACCGTAGCTATTGTTTAAGGGTTTTGTAACCTTTCGGGATGATCTGTGAATGGCTGATGGTGGTTTGTTTGTATGATTTAGCGTGGTGATTTTTGTGTGATAGGTGGCGTGTGGTTGTGTGTTGTGTTGTGGTCTGGTCTTGTATTAGCAATTGAGTGACGTAATGCTTATTATGTCTATGACAGTTGTAGCTGGTAACGGTGGATGTCAATGTTTGAGTATAAAAGTGAAGTTTTGGTAACAACCATTAAGTGGGTTAATGACCGTGCTAATGAGACTGATGTGTCTCGTCTTGATGATTTGATTAACAAACGAACCGAAGAGGGTTGGGAGTTTGTCACGTATTCTTATATGGCAAATACTGCGGGTATACGTAGTGCCATATTGATTACCTTTAGAAAAGAAAAATAGTACTGTTAGTTTTGGTCACACATCTGTTTTCTTTTTTGACCAAACACAAGCGCCGATATCATTGTATACCTTCATAGTGCTAATGCGTGGGTTGTTTATTTTATTTGTCTGACTTTGCGTTTGGCGATGGCTGAGAAGCCTTTGTAGAATTCTTTCATTATGTGTGAGTACCATCTGCCTTGAATAGACATGTCGAGTAGTTCGTCTACCCAGTAGAAGTCATGTTCGGCACATTGGATGAGGAGTTGCTTGTGGCGTTCGTTTAGTTGTGCTTTGGTGAACCAGTCCTGGCTTTTGAGGTTTCCCAGTGGTACAAAGAATAGGGGTACAATTAGGCTGCGCATGCTTTTGAGGTCGTCGATGAGGTCCATGGTTCTGGTGATGTCTTCTTCGGTTTCGTCGGGTAGTCCTACGATTAGGGTGCATGCGGGGACTAGTTTGTTGTCATGGGCTAGTCCCATGCCTTCTACGACGACTTCTTTCCATTTGTCGGCGCTAAAGGGGTGGGCTTTGGCGGGCATGATTTTTTTTGCGATTTTGGGTGAGCCGGTTTCGATGCCGATTTCGACTCCCCACCAGGTTTGTTTTTGTTGGATGATTTCTGAGATTTCGTGGAATGCTTTGGGTGCTGCTGCAATCGCGGCTAGGGAGCAGTGGCTCCAGCTTATGCTTTCGGTGTGTTTCATTACGGTTTGGTGGAGTTGGACGAGTTTTTCTGGGTTTGGGGTGGTGTTTTGGGAGCCGTAGAGCATGACATCTTCGGCGTGGATGCAGGTGCCTTTGACTTTTTTTGAGTTTGTATTAACGGTGAGTTCTTTTTCGATTTTTTCCATTGGGTACCATCGGAGTGGGCGTAGTGTAACGTTGCAGAATTGGCATCCTCTGCAACATCCTCTGCCGATTTCTATTAGTCCGTTTATGGAGGGGTTTTGAATATCGGGGATTTCGTCTAGGTTTGGGATTTCTTTGGGGCTGACTTCGTAGTGTTTGGGGATTTCTTGGCCTTCTAGGGCGGCTTTGAAGATTTTTCCTACGACGTTTTCTGCTTCGCCCTCTAGAATGCAGTCGATTTCTAGTTCGGTTGTCCAGTTTTCTCGGTGTTTAACCTGCCAAGCGCCTGGTCCGCCGACGATGACTTTTAGGCCGTTTTGGCGGGCTTTGTGGATTTGGGGGCTTTTGAGCAGGGTTTGGAAGTGTTTTGCTAGGTAGGGTTCTTTGTGGAATAATGAGGCTAGGGTGGTTGATGCGGGGCCTAATCCAAAGGGGTCCATTGCGTGTATGCCTAGTACTTTTGTGTTTTTTAGGTGTTTTTCTATGTGGTTGGGGTTTATGGTTTTGACGTTGAAGCCTTCTTTTAGGAGTTGGGCTTCGGTTTTTCTTAGGCCGTAGGGTGCTGCTGTTGGGTGGCCTTGTTTGGTTTTTAGGGGTGGGAAGAATATGTAGCTAAAGAGCCATGTGGGGATAAAGTTTGGGGGTGCGCAGGTTCCAAAGCCTAGGAATTCGTTGTTGTGGTAATTACTCATAAGTGTACGGTCTGCAGTTAAAAATACATCCGTTTTTTCCTTTTCCATTGATCTTCGCCCTTACCGCTAAAACGGTTGTATGCTATTTTTCGAATTAAGCTGTCAATATTATTAACGTTTTTGCTTTTTTGTTTTTGGGTGCAGGGTGTATTTTTAGTTGTGTATTGAGTCTGATTAGTTGTTTGTATGGTTGTTTTAGTAGGGGTTGGGTTTGGTTGTTTTTGTCTAATTCTTGTTTGCCGGGTGGTGATTTAACTTATTGTTAACTATTTTTTGTAGGCGGTTGACCGGTAAACCAGGACAGATTAGTATATGTGATGCACACAAAACTGCATGATACATTTGTGGGTGCGGGTGTGTTTGTTTAAAATCGGGTGCGCTCTTTTTCACTATTTTTACCTGTGACTGTTGCTCTCGTGTTTGTGAGTGTTTCTTTGGTGTGTTTTATTGGTTTGTTTGCGGGTGGTTGGTTTCGTTGGGGTTTGTTTTTTTGTCTTTTTGGGGTGCAGGTCTTTTTTTGGTGGTTTGATTGCTGTGTTTTTTTAGGTGTTTACTCAGTGCGGCTTGGGAGATTTTTAAGTCAAATATTTCAATTAGTTTTTTTAGGGTTATGGCGGGGTTTTGCTTGATTTGTGTAGTGATTTGATTTAGGATGGTGTTGTTTATTTTTGGTTTTCGTCCTTGGGTGCGGGGGCTGGGTTGATACGTGTTTGTTTTTTGGTATTTGGCCCAGACTTTTGTGACAGTGCTTTGGCTTATCATGAGCCACTTGGCGATGTCTTTTTCTTTGACTTTGTTTTGTTTGTGGCCAATTATTCTCTCTCGGATTTCGTTAGGTGTGGGCTGGGGCAATGTATATCATTATCGTTATTCACAGCCTACCATATATAGTTAATAAAATGTTAAACGGCTCTGTGAGAAAAATATATCAAGGATAGCATCGTTTTATTTGTTCTTTAGTGAAACTGCATTGAAAATGGTAGAGTTTAGATGGCACGGTCGAGGCGGCCAGGGCACCTGGACTGCAAGTGAGCTCTTGGCCAGAACCGCCCTTGACGAAGGCAAATACATACAATCATTCCCCGAATTTGGACCCGAACGCATGGGCGCCCCGGTGACTGCATTTACTCGAATAAACAATGAACCCATACGACTACACTGCGCAATCTATCACCCCGATGTCGTAGTCGTACTGGACAACACACTACTAAAATCCGTCCCCGTCACCGCTGGAATAGACCAAGATGATGACTGTATCATAATAAATTCAAGCGAAGACCCCTCCACCCTAAAAAAAAGCCTCCACATAACACACGGCAAAGTCTGGACGGTTCCCGCAACCGAGATCGCAATAAAAATCCTAGGCACACCCATCACAAACACCGCACTTTTAGGTGTTGTTGCTAAAGCAACTGGAATCGTTACCCTTGAGGGCATACACAAAACCCTCAAAGAACGCTTCCGAGCAGATTTAGCTGAGAAAAACTTTGCCGTTATACAAGAGGCATACAAGGAAGCAAAAGTCGAATGAGCCAAGAAAAAACCTGGAAAGAAATCTCCCTCGCAGCTGTCACATCAAAATCCAGTGTAAACTTTCAAACCGGCGACTGGAAAACCTATATGCCCAACTTAACCTGTGACAAATGCACCAAATGCCTCACATGCGCCATACTCTGCCCCGAAGGAGCCATCCGCCCCAACCCTGAGACGGGCCAAATCGAATTCAACCTAAACTACTGCAAAGGCTGCGGCATATGCGCCAACGAATGCCCCGTAAAAGCCATAAACATGAAAATCCCCGAAGGCGAATAAAATGACCCAGCCCCAACAACAAGAACAACCCAAACAAAAAATTGTAGCTATGAACGGAGACGAAGCAATCGCATATGCAGTAAAACAATGCGACGTTGATGTCGTAGCCGCATACCCCATCACCCCCCAAACAATTATCGTAGAAAAATTTAGCGAATACGTCGCCAACGGCGAAGTACAAACCGAATACGTTTGCACAGAATCAGAACACAGTGCCATAACCGCCTGCCTAGCAGCCGGCGCCACAGGCGCACGAACCTTCACAGCCAGCGCCTCAGCCGGACTGGCCCTTATGCACGAGATTCTCTTTGTAACTGCAGGCGCACGCATACCTGTGGTGCTAGCAGTAGCTAACCGCGCATTATCATCCCCCATAAACATCCACGGCGACCACTCAGATAGCATGGCTGAGCGCGACAGCGGATGGATCCACATCTACGCTGAAAACGCCCAAGAAGCCTACGACTCTATCATCCAAGCCTTCAAAATCGCCGAAGACCCAACCGTCTCACTCCCAATCTTTATCGGCGTAGACGGTTTCACTATTAGCCACACCCTTGAGCGCGTCGACACCCTAACCGATGAGGTTGTACAAACATTTGTCGGCCAACGCCAATATCCAACCGTTACAACTCACGAAGGCAAAACCGTACCCTTCAAACTAGACCCCGCAAACCCCATGACCATGGGCCCCATCGCACTACAAAATTATTACTACGAATTCAAACGCCAACAAGAAGAAGCCATGAAAAACGCATACAAAAAAATCCAACAAATCCACAACGAATACGCTCAAATCAGCGGCAGAAGCTACGGAAACGGTCTTATCGACACATACAAACTCGACGACGCAGAAATCGCCATAACCGTCATCGGATCAACCGCAGGAACCCTAAAAGACATCGTTGACCAACTCCGAGACGAAGGCATCAAAGCCGGCATATTACGCATCAGAACCTTTAGACCCTTCCCAGCAGAAGAAATCCAAAAAGCACTCCAAAACATCAAAGCCGTCGCAGTTATGGACAAAAGCATGAGCCCCGGCGGCCTAGGATCCACACTATTTAGCGAAATCAGAAACGCCCTCTATGACCAAAAACAACACCCAATTATAGTCAACTACATCTTTGGCCTAGGCGGCAGAGACAGTAGCCCCCAAGACTTCCGAAAAATCTATGCCGACCTCTGCCAAATAGCCAAAACCGGCCAAGCAGAAAAAACCATAACATATTTCGGACTAAGAGAATAGGAGAAAAAACAAAATGTCAACCACAACCACAACAACTCCAACTCAAGCCGAGTGGAAATTTACCGCCAAAGACATCGTTGCAAAACCTGACTTATTTCTCTCAGGCCACCGTGCATGCGCCGGATGCGGACCCGCAACCGTGTTGCGCCTAATCATGAAAGCAACCCGCGGACCAACCATTGTAACCCAAGCCACCGGATGCATGGAAATTGTAGGCTCCATCTACCCCTACACCTCCTGGGCCCTTCCCTGGCTTCACACAGCCTTTGAAAACGCAGCTGCCAACGCCTCAGGCATTGAAGCAGCCCTAAAAGTCATGCGTAAAAAAGGCAAAATCAAAAATGAACACATAGATGTCATCGCCCTAGCAGGCGACGGCGGAACCTATGACATAGGTCTCCAAGCTCTCTCCGGTGCAGTCGAGCGCGGTCATGACTTCCTCTTTATTCTCTATGACAATGAAGGCTACATGAACACCGGCATCCAGCGTAGTAGCTCAACACCCATCGGCGCATCTACCACAACCTCACCAGCCGGCACCGCAGTCCCCGGAAAACTCGAAAAGAAAAAACCCATCACCGAAATCATGCTTGCCCACGATCTAGAATATGTCGCCACCGCAACACCATACTACTGGAAAGACCTCGTCACCAAAGTCCGCAAAGGACTCGAAGTAGAAGGCCCCGCATTTCTACACGTATTTGCCCCCTGCCCACGCGGCTGGCGAAGCGAACCCTCCAAAACCATGGAATACTCCAAATTAGCCGTCGAATCATGCGTATTTCCAATCTGGGAAGCAGTAAACGGCAAACGCCAACTCTCAACACCCAGCAAAGTCATCTCACTGGCACCCCAGAAAAAGAAACCCGTAAAAGACTACCTCGAAGGACAAGGCCGATTCCGTCACCTCTTCAAACCACAAAACACCCACATAGTCGACGAAATACAACAAGCAACCGACAAACGCTGGCAAAAACTACTCCAACAATGCGAATTAACCAACCCCTAACCTCTTTTCATTTATCTAACTAATTTTTTAGAATCCGCTAGTTGCCCTGTTTTCATGTTGTGCCAGAGTTACTGATTGTAACTTTTGCGTTTGTGGTTGCAGTGTTTGTTTTGGCATCAACCAGAATGGCCCAAATTACGCTCTGAGATGAAAAGAGATGCATCATATCATTATCACTAAGCGATGTTGAACCGATTGTACTAAAGGTGCGAATTGCGCTTGTGGATACCGAGTTATCAACGTATTCAATGCGAACTCTGACCGTTATTATCTCGTTTGGCTGAAGGGTTTCTGTGACATCGATTTTGGGTTTAAAACTCGAAACGGTCAACGGAAACCATTTGAGAGACTGGGTTTCCCCATATTCGCCGCTGGTTCCCACTGGAATGACTGCTTCCTGTTTAACCGCAGTTTCAGTACTTGATCTAAGCCCGATTCCAAAGGGGTTATGGATCCTCTCCGTCCAGCTACCCAAGTAGCTAACTCCACCACTAAAATTAGGCAATGAATCACAATATTTGCCCACATCAATAGCAAACATATCCAGCGGATTATCTGCAAAGGATTCAAACACGACTCCTATGAACATGGTCTGGGCCATGGAGCCCTCTAATTTCAGAGCCGTTTGGTTGCTGTGTTGGCCATTTTCGCCCATCCAGAAACGAATGTTCTGCATCAGACTCTCTGTGAATTCTGCCTTGGGCTCAACTTTGATGCCTGCCTCATTGTCTTGGAGGTTAAAGTAGCAACGCTCAATTATAGAGCTACCATAAGACCCTGAGGCGCTTTCGGGGGTATTGTCGCTTTGAGTGCCGCCAGTTATTGGCGTGCGAAAAACAATGCTCTCAGTGTTGTTGATAAATTGACAGCCCTCAATTTTATTATACTCACTCCAAGTGTTGGTGTTTAAAAATTCAATCCCGGTGGTTGTATTGATGAATTTGGTGTTAGTTATCGTTGTGGCAAACGAGTTCTCAACATGTACCGTTCCACCTATAAGTGTTAAACCCGAAATTAGTGCGTATTGTGAGGCTGTGTAATTAGTGCCATAGATGATAATTCTATGCCCGCCACACTCAAGGGTGGCACCCTCACTTATGATTCGAGCATTTAATTTATTTACAATATTTACATCCCCGCTTAGCGTGTAGCTTCCTTGGTTTATGTAAACCGAGTTACCCTCACTTAGGGCCCTGTTGAGCGCTTCTTGAGTACTTCGGGGTTGAACCACATACCCAGTATTCATATTTTTTAAGTTAAGAGTCGAGCCCTCTTGGGAGAGCACAAAATCATAACTCACCACAGCGGTTCGCATCGAGCTGTGGGTACCATCCAAAATCAAATAGGTATTAAGGATGGAGAGAACAAGCAGAGCTACAAAAACTAGAGTGAGTGCACGTTTGGAGAACAGTTTCTTTAGCGAATCCTTCATCTGACAGCGCTCAGAGATTTACTAAGATGTAGCGGACTACGGTAATTAAATTTATTGAATAAGTCCCCAACAAACCCCAAAAACACATGGCCCTTTGCCCAAATTCACTAAATGTGCCTATTTATTTGTAGAGGGTTAGTTTTGCTCTGACTAGTCTTAGGAGTTCTTCGGGATGTATTGGTTTGCGCAGATACGCCTCTACACCATACTCCTCTGCTTGGATTCCGGTTATAAGCGAAGGAAACCCCGTGAGCATAATCTTTAGGGTATTTTTAAAATCTGCTTGGATAAGCACCTCAATACCATCCATATCGGGCAGACGAAAATCAATCAATGCCACATCATAATGTTGCCGCTTGGATTTTTCAATAGCTTCTTTGGCACTTGTTGCCCAATCTGCTAAAAACCCATTTTTTTCAAAAACCCCAACCAACGACCGCAAAATTACAGGGTCATCATCTACCACCAAAACACACCTCCGACCCACAACCAAAGAATTCATACTAACCAAAGACAATGACAGATTTCTCCAAAACAAAATGTTTAGCTGCTGTAAACTTTAACCCATGCTGGTGTGACCAAACAACAACAATAGCGGCATAACCTAAACCCTAAATGAATACACTGAATGCTGTTTTGGTATGATTGTTGAGCGCGACTTGCTTTTTGTATGGGTAATGTTTTTGGGTAAATATGGATAAGTAGAGTAACCGCCAAACTTATATACATAAAGTTGCCTATTTTTAGGTTAGACTTTCCATTTTTAAAAAGTAATTTTAGGAAAGTACTATTTTTAGGAAAATAAAAAGATGTTTAAATACAGAAAAACTACTATGATTTTTTCAACTTTGCTTATAGCGGCACTTCTAACAACCTCAACACTTCAATTAGCATCCGTTGCATCTGCCCAAAACCCGACAATACCTGTCTATCTAAAAGTCCACGCCGAACCCAACCCCGTTGGAGTAGGCCAACCAGTGTATCTGAGTCTATTTTTCACAAAACCTCTCCCCATCATCGGCGCCACCGGCGGCGGAAGCCTCTACACCGATCTAACCATAAACCTCGTTTTTCCTGATAACACAAACCAAACCTTTGGTCCCTACACAAGCGACACAACCGGCGGCGTCGGCGGCATAGAATTCACCCCCGAAGTTGCAGGCAACTATACGGCCCAAGCATTCTACAAAGGCCAAACAATCACCAACGGCATCCTATCCTACGACATTCTACCCACACAAAGTGAACCCGTGACCTTTACAGTTCAAACTGAGCCCATCCCCGGAACACCCATGGTACCCTTGCCTGTAGAGTATTGGTCAAGACCCATCTACTCAACCAACTTTGCGTGGTCTCAACTAGGTGGTAACTGGTGGGGTCTAGGTAAGCCCTCCTTTACCGATACCGGTGGATATGATGGTTCAGGTAATAACTTTAATCCCTACAGCCAAGCTCCTAACTCGGGTCATATTATGTGGGTAAAGCCTACTGCGTTTGGTGGTCAGGTTGGTGGTCCGATTAGCGGTGATCAGGAGAGCCAATACACTTCAACCTCTATTCTCTATCGGCAATTTGAACCCATCATCTTAAACGGCATCATATACTACAAACTCTACCCCAACACGCCCACATCTGTCACAAGTGTTGGCGGAACACCTGGCTGGGATGCAGTTGATCTGCGTACAGGGGAATTGCTTTGGCACAAAGACACCAACGAAACTCTAGCCTTTGGCTGGAACATGCAATTCCACACTATCCAAGAATACGGAACCCAAGCCTATCTAGTTGCAATCGCGTCCTCAAACACTTGGAAACTCTACGATCCCCTAACAGGCCACTACATCGCGACCATAACCGGTGTTCAGAGCACAACTGCCCCTGGACTAGTCGAGACAGATGATGACAACACTCAAGGCGCGGTATACATGTACTACATAAACGGTACCTACCCTGATCTTTCGTTGACCATGTGGAACTCTACGTTATGCTTAGCCGGTCCAACAAACCCCTCCATTATCCGCCCCACAGGCAACATCACCTTCGAACGCGGCATTCAATGGTCAGTCTCTATCCCCTCAACTATAATAACCAACGGCGCAACCACAAACATAACTGACATGACCAACCTATCAAAGAACCCCGCCCTAACCATCGCAGCAAGAACCAATGAAGCTATACTGCTAAGATCCTACGGCGGAGAAATCGACACCTCTTCTCGACAATTCGGAACCGACTCTGAAATCGAACTTGGCCTAAGTGCAATCACAGGCGAGTTGCTCTGGGGCCCGGTTAATCGAACCCTGCCAAGATACCACGAAATAGGCGTCCTTGCAGCAGGAGAAGGTTACTATGTTGAACACGACAAAGACACCAACATAGCATATGTCTTTAACCTGTTGACTGGTAAACAAGTAGGCTCACCTATCCAACTGGACGGTAATGCCCTTGGCACGCTATCGCGCGGCGGAGCTATTGCATACGGCAAATTCTACATCTGGGACTTTGGCGGCTATGTCAGCGCCATCAATCTAGAAACAGCCACTATCAACTGGACCCTCGCACCAAGAAGCGCAGGATACGACACACCCTATGGCATCTATCCATATTGGCACTTTGGTTCACACAGCATAGCAGATGGAAAACTGTTCTTATCTGAGGGCCGTTTGTATGACCCTCCACTTTTCAAAAACGCCCACAAAATGGCCATCAACATAACCGATGGTTCAGTTGTTTGGAGCATTCTTGGTACCTATGCACGTGAACCAAGCGCCATTGCTGATGGCTATCTGGTTGGCTGGAACAGCTACGACGCCCAAATCTACACCTTCGGAAAAGGACCCACACAAACCACACTAAGCACCAGCACAGGCGTTATTGCATCAGGCAGCAGTGTTCTTCTCACAGGCACAGTCCTCGACAAATCAACAGGCACAAAAGATGCCGATAGATCTGCACGGTTTCCAAATGGAGTTGCAGCAGTATCTGATGAGAGCCAAAGTGCATGGATGGAATATGTCTACATGCAGCAACCCAAACCAAACAATGCCACAGGTGTTAGCGTTGAGCTCTATGTTATAGACGACAACAACAACTTCCGCTCAATCGGCACAACAACCACCGATGCAACTGGTCTCTATAGCTATAACTGGACACCTGACATCACAGGCAAATACACCGTTTATGCATACTTTGGCGGCAGTGAATCATATTGGCCCTCTGAGGCATCCGCCGCTTTTGCAGTCGACCAAGTTGCTCCAACACAAACCCCGCCTGAAACAGCCGGCCCAAGCATAACTGATACATACTTTTTGCTCGCAGTTGTATCTATAATCGCTGTGATCATCATAATCGGTGCCATGACTATGTTCATGCTTAGAAAACGACCATAAACAAACAAACCCCTTTCTTTTTTCTCTTTTTAATCTTTGTTTAGCTATAGATTCTTGCCGCTAAAAATTACTTTTTAACAGATAATCGCCTTGCCTGCTTTTGGCACTTAGGGTTTTTATGTGTGATTTCTATCCGAGTTTAAAATCTCGTTGTATTCTAACAGATGATTGGCAAGAATAAGAACTGGTTCTCAATAAATTTTAAACTATGTGCAGAGCAAATGGTAATTTGACTCTGTTTTTGAATACTGGTTTTATTCGTGTATTTCACGTTCACGTTTGAGGCGTTTGATTTTTTTGGTATAACACCACCAAAGGCTCAAGAGGATAATACCAAGTGAAATAAGAAGTATCCCTCCTACAGCGTTAGTGAGCCAGTATTGAACTCCTCTCTCCCAACTGTGTATGACTATGTTGAACTGAAAGAGGCCTATAGATAGGTCTACACAGCATATTGTAAACCAGATTTTGGAGATTCTCTGATAATGTTTGATTCGGGAAGTGAGGTCACTATATATTTTAAAATCTCCGTCTGTGGCTTTCTTTCTGAAATATACCCATCGGAAGTATGTGTCAACGTGTTCCACACCGTTTTCTGCCATAAAACGGATGTATTGGACACTTTCGGGATGGCTAACGCTGTGTTCTAAGAGCTCAATGCGGTAGATGTATTCGCCGGGAATGCAGTCTTCAAAGGTGTAGCGGCAAAAAGTATAAGCTGTCATAGCAAGTCCTTTGGTTGCCATTTTATTTAGCCAGTCTTCTTCTTTTTCATAATCCCAAAAGGCTTTCCAAAGTTTTGTTTTCATTATTGTGAGTTCTCCAATTTATTTTTGCCATTGATCAGTAGTTCTTCTAGGCGTACCAGCTCGTGTTGAAGCATTTTGTGTCCCAGGTCCGTAATGACATATTCTTTTTTTCGGGAGTCTTTATCACCTGCCACAGCACAGATCCATTGTTTTTCTAGTAAAGTGTTAATTGCACCGTAGAGTGTTCCTGCACCAAGGGTTACCCGTCCGTTGGTTAGTTTTTCAATATTTTGCATTACTGCATAGCCATGTATGGGTTCAAGCATGGTTAGCAGTATGTAGTAGACGGCTTCTGTTAGTGCATCTTGTGGTGTGTCATCAGCCATGTGTTTAACTAACCTTTCTTTATTACGTTAACCGTTATATCGGTAATCGTAATGGCGGATGTGTGCACAATATATAAACATATCCAAAATAAACCCCGCCGACTTGAAATTGATGAAATAGGTTAGCGACTACTATGGGGTGTCAGAAACATACGGCTAAGTCAACATGTATTCTTATGTTGCTGGTGCCCGAACAGTTTGGTCGACGGCTTCACAAACAATAAGCAAATTATAGTCTCCTCTTAAAAGTCGCTAATAATGCTAGGGAAGCTAATAATAAAATTGTTGTAACGAAGGCTAAGTATGGGGAGATCTCGTATAGAATTCCTCCAATGATGGGGGCTCCAAAGCTGACTAGGTGAATGCTTGCTTGGCTGATGGATATCCATCGTCCTGTATATCCTTGGGGGGCTGCTGATCCTGTTATTGCCCAAACAAGACCAAACATGCATTTTGATGCTCCCGATAGAAAAGAAGCAACAAAGAGCAGTGAAAAGTTGTTAATGGTTGAAATTAGACTAAACGAAAGAATGCAAATTGCTATTGATGATAGCATCGCTGACATTTTTGAGTATTTATCACCTATTTTCCCTATTGTGAAAGAAAAGAAAATCCACCCAAACGATGTTGCTGCTCCAAAAACTCCCAAGTTAAAAACATTTTGATTGTAGACCTCATGCATGTATTGCGAAATTAATGGATTAATCAAAGAAATGGCAAAAATTATCAGAGAGAAAAAACCACACAATATTATTAACTTTTTAAAATCACTAAATTTATGGGCGGTTGGGGCTGTTTGTATTTTGGGTTCTGCTTTGGGTAGGTTATTGATAAAAATAAGCGGTAGTACTGATGTGATGTATAAACAGGCTGCCAATAAAAAGACTGGTTGTTTTCCGATGGCTGCGGCTATTGCGCCTCCGATCATGGGTGAGAAGACATATCCAAAAGCTACTGAGGCTGACCATAAGCCAAATGTTTGCATGGTTTTTTCTGGTGGCGTTGATCTTATGATGAATATGCAAATTGAGGTACTTCCAAAAAAGGTTCCATACAGGATCATAGGTAGCCATAGCTGAGTCCAATTGGTTGCAATTGCCAACGCCAGAGGTACTGGTATCCACAAAAGAGATCCTGTAATAATGATTTTTCTATTATCAAAGCGATCCGCTAAGAGACCACCTAATAGGGGTGTTATTCCTAAGCTCAAGTAATAGACTGCATAAAGCATGCCCACATCTGTTGGCGAAGCATTTAGCTGATTAAGGTAGACGGGTAGTAAGTAGGTGAAGAGTCCGTCTCCGAATGCAAATACGAAACATGAAAAAAATATCAGCTTCAAGTTTTTACTAACCGATAACTTGGGTAGTCGTGTTTTTAATTGGCTGTTTAGGCGGTTTGCTATATGATTTGACATTTCTTTAAGTAGCCAGAGATGTTTGTTAATTATTTAAAAGCTTTCCTCTGGCAAGTTTTTATAAAGCGCCTCTAGTGTAATCAATATCAATTGATGGTTCCACTGAGGTTCCTATGTGTCAAGAATGGTTGATGACTAAATGGATCTCTTAGATATTGATATCATTCGCATGCTTAACAAGAATGCTCGGACACCTTTCTCTGATATTGCTAAAGCGCTTGGTGTTCCAGTATCTGTTGTTCAGGTTAGATACAATAAGCTGAGAAAAAAGGGTATAATTTTGGGAACTTCCTTAATTCTAGATCCTGAAAAATTTGGCGTAAAATATGCTGTAACTTTAGGTATAAAGTCTCTGGAACCCAATGTTCCAGAGGTTATGAAATATATAACTTCGTTGCCGTTGAAGGATTCGAGGATTTCAGTTTGGCCTACTTTTGGGCGGTTCAATATTATAACTTTGATTATGTCTAAAAATTTGCTTGAGGCGCATAGAATTAAACAGGCTGTAAAGGAGCATCCGTATGTAACAGAAGCTAGTATAAGTATAGATCTTAGTTTGTATAAAAATAAGTTTGAGGCCCTTGGGTTAGAGAAAGAGCTGGGTTGTTGAGCCTTTGGATGAAATTGATGCTGAGATTATTAGAATTCTTTGTAAGGATGCTCGAACACCGTTTAGCAAAATTGGGCGAATGTTGGGTATTGGTACGGATACAGTGTTTAGGCGATTTAAGAAGCTTGAGCGAGAAGGAAAAATCTTGGGATCAACAGTTATTCTAAGTTCAATAGGCATTGGGCTCAAGGGTTGGTATGCTTTTTATATTAAAGTTAAATCTGGTTCAAGCATCTCAGCGGTCGGAGAAACCTTGGCTAATATTCCGCAGGTTTACGGTCTTGTTAAGTTGCTTGGGGAATACGATTTTTATGTAGAAATAGGCTTTAGAGACTTTGGAGAGATTGATACGTTCATAGCCAGTATTAGGCAAATCAAAGAAATTGTTGCTATCGATCCTATGATTCATGCTTCCCATGATTGGCCTCTGCCTACCTTGTCGACTCTTCAACCCGAAGTTCTTGAATGGCTCTTTAAATGCGCGCCCTGATTGCTAAATCTCTCACAGCGGCGAAAGTCAGCTTCCGATAATTTTACTGGGTTGGTTGTGTGGAAATTTTTTTGTTGCTTACTGTTAATTTTTTCTGCGTTTAGTTTGAATTTTTTATATCGTTCCAAGTTGACGGGCATAGCTGAGTTCTCTCTGTAAAATTGGGTATGGTTGTTTGTAGTTTTGCGGGGATGGTCTGTTATCAGTAAATTAACTATTTTTTTGAAGTAGTTTTTGTTGATTTTCGCATTGAATTTAAAGGTTTAAAAGTTGCCTTTTAGGAAATACGTTAAAACCAAAAAAGGTGAATAAATGAACACAAACCAATTTGGTAAAAAAAATACAAAAATTATGTTGACTTTTATTTTGATCTTAATGATAGCTCTAACTACGCTGATGGCAGGCATTACCAACCTTCAAGCGCAAACTGATGCAACTATCAAATCCTATGTTTACCTTGCTATTAATCCTAATCCTGTCGGTGTCGACCAACCGGTAACCGTTGACACCTGGGTTTCACCTCTCTCCACACGTACCGATGAGTATTTCAATGGTCTTACCGTAACAATCACCGACCCTGATGGCGCCACTGAAACAAAAGGACCCTTTACCACAAATGTAAACGGCGGCTATGCGTTTGCTTATACCCCTACAAAACTTGGAAATTATACCTTTAAATCTCATTATCCTGGAGAAAAACTCGTCCCCGGCCAATACGCGTCCAGTGAATCTCAAACAATAACTCTTCAAGTGCAACAAGACCCGATCCCCTATTTTCAGGACAATCCACTTCCGGTAGACTACTGGACTAGACCCATAAATGGTCAAAACCGGTTATGGTCTTCTATATCTGGTGGCTGGTTGATGGCAGCCTATAATTTAACCTACACAACCGCTGCAGGTGTGAGCGTGGGTGCTCTAAATCCCTACAGCCAAGCTCCCGGAGCGCCACACATAATGTGGACTAAAGAAATCACTACAGGCGGTCTAGTCGGAGGCGAACAAGGAACTAGCAGCTACTATAACGGTCCATCGTATAGTTCACTTTTCTCGCCGCCAATTGTCATGAATGGCAAACTCTACTACAGCCTAACCAGTGGTGGAACTGTTTGTGTGGACCAGCGTACCGGCAAAGAACTATGGCGAAACGACAACCTAACCCAGCTTACTTGCGGTCAAGAATACAATGCCCAAAAGTATTCCTACACTACAGCCGGCGTTCAAGCATATTTATGGACCCGATCCTGGCAAGTATATGACCCATTTGATGGAACGCTGAAGTACAACTATATCAATTACCCCTCAACACTTACCCGCCCCGTTTTCAGTGACGACGGAAGCCTACTCAATTACGTAATTGGTCGAAATTGGTTGGCTCTGTGGAACTCCTCTTTGGCAGGCCTTGGAACTAATAGAGAATGGAGCAGAGGCATACAATGGAACGTAACAATTCCCAATCTAACCGTGCCCGAATCACTATTTGCCCCCCTAAATATCTCCAGCTCTCCCGCTCCCACAATATTGGGCGCTTATGGCAATGTGCTACTGGGAAGAGTTTCAGTAGGCGGCTCTGCACACATCGTCTATGACATGGGCTACGACTTAACCACCGGCGAACAACTCTGGTACAACAACTACACAAAAGGCATCTTAGCTCTAGATGGCACATTTCCCACCTATTGGCACGCTATTGGCGATGGAGTGCTCGCTCAATTTAGCCTCGTCTCAATGCGATGGAACGGCTATGACATCAACACAGGCAAACTACTCTGGGTAAGTGACCCACAAGACTATCCCTGGGGAGACTACACCTCATACTACCCAACCATAGCCTACGGCAAACTATATTCCCTCTCATACGACGGATGCGTACACGCCTTTGATATAAAAACAGGAAAAGAAGTATGGAAATTCTTCAGCGGAAACAGCGGCCTAGAAACAACAACTGGCACCTACCCCTTCTTCTACGGACCCATAATAGCCGACGGAATAATCTATGCTAGCAACGGATTTGAAACACCCCAACAACCCCTAACAAGAGGCGCAAGAACCTTCGCCCTCAATGCTACTACTGGCGACGAACTGTGGAATATGAACGGCATGCTGTACCTACGCGCCATTGCAGACGGCTATCTCTTAGGAGTCAACGTATACGACTCCCAAATATACTGCATCGGCAAAGGACCCAGCAAAACAACTGTTAATGCACCTCAAGTTGGCGTAACAACATCCACACCCATCACAATCAGCGGAACAATCACCGACATCTCCGCAGGCTCAGAACAAAACACAGCCGCCGCAAACTATCCAAACGGCCTCCCATGCGTCTCAGATGCAAGCGAAGGCGCCTGGATGAGCCATATCTATGGACAACAACCCCTACCAAACAATGTTACCGGTGTCCCAATAACAATAAATGTCCTAGATGCTAACGGAAACTACCGAACCGTTGGAACAACAACAAGCCAAACAAGCGGAACATTTGCACTCAACTGGACTCCAGATATCTCAGGCGCCTACACAGTCTATGCAGTCTTCGAAGGCTCAGAATCCTACTACCCATCCAACGCAGTAACATACTTCTACGCCTCTGAAGCACCAGCAACACCAACACCACAACCAACACAACCCCCATCCATGGCTGACCTATACTTCATCCCAGGCATAATCGGCGTCATTATCGTAGTTATTGTCATCGGCGTAGTCCTACTACTTGCAATACGTAAACGACCATAAGCAAAAAACAAGGGAAAACCTCCCTTCTTTCTTTAGTTCCCGTTAAATTTTTATGCAAACTATTGTTGTATTTGTAGTTCAATGAGTCTTTTTTTTGCTTCTTCTCTGAGATCACGGACGTGATAAGCTTCAGCCA
The DNA here is from genome assembly GCF_009778815.1 of Candidatus Bathycorpusculum sp. Classification (NCBI taxonomy): domain Archaea; kingdom Thermoproteati; phylum Candidatus Bathyarchaeota; class Bathyarchaeia (SeqCode); order Bathyarchaeales (SeqCode); family Candidatus Bathycorpusculaceae; genus Candidatus Bathycorpusculum; species Candidatus Bathycorpusculum sp. The sequence goes on along the minus strand of NZ_WRFL01000022.1, from coordinate 5,432 downwards.
CATAGTCTGAGGTGTAATTTTCAAAACCTGCAGGATCCTCGATAAGCCTCTTGCCCCATCTTCCTGTTGTCCACTCAACACAGATTTCTATTTTACTATTCGCAATTTTTAATAGCTCACTTTGATCAGTTAACTTCTCAAATGCTTCCAAACGCCTCTTATAGTCGGTGTCGTTTTTGGCAATATCGGCTAATAATGTTTGTGCAAGATTTTGGTCAGTTAACTTTCCAATAACCATCCAACGTATACCATATTCTTTGGCGTTTTTGGCAATATCGGCTAATAATGTTTGTGCAAGATTTTGGTCAGTTAACTTTTCAATAGCCTCCAAACGTCTCCAATATTCTTTGGCGTTTTTGGCAATATCGGCCAATACTTTTTGGTCAGTCAGCGCCTTAACCACCACCTTGAGCACATAATAGTCGTCAGTGTTTTTGGTAATATCGGCCAATATTGTTTGGTCTGTTAATTTTACAGATGCCTCTAAACGCACCTCACTGTTGTTGTCATTTTGGGCAATATCTGCTAATGTTCCTTGATTTGTTAGTTTTTTAACTGCTACTCTGCGCACACTATAAAGGGGCGCGGTTTTAGCAATCTCAAATAGCTTAATTTGATTTGTTTCCTTCTCAACAGCCTTCAACGCTTTTTTCTCTTTACTATAGTCAACAGTCTTCCAATCAGGTTTAAACAGCCTCATACTAACTCACCTAACGACTATTACGTATTGTATGTTACGTAACTTTTATCAATTTGTGCGTTTTTATGGCCAAATTGATGGTTATCGTCATTTTACAAACCCTCCTGGCAGTTTATATATAAAGAATGCAGGGGGATGTGACTCGCCTGTCTGCATCTGGAGCCTTTTCTCAAAATCGCGACACAAATCCTGCCAACCACAACCTAAACATGCAATCAAAAATAAAAATAAGAAAAAACTCAAACTACTTTTGTCCCAAATCCTGTCAGGAGCAAACGTTTATAAAATTTAATGAGTTACACGATAAAAGAGAGTGTAGCTAATGACCTGCGGCAAAAAAATGGAGCGTTGTTTTATGAATGGAAAAAGCTGTGCATACGAGCAAAATATACGGTCTTTGGCTAAAAAAGATGGAGAAAAAAAGGCTTTTTTGATTATGCCCTTTAAAGAGCATTTGGATGCTCTGTATCAGTGGGAGATTATTCCGTTCCTAAAAGAAAGAGGTTATGCTTCTGAAAGAGCAGATGATGTAAATCGTATCGGTTATATTATGTGTGAGAAAATTTGTAAGAAAATACAAGAAGCCGATTTGATAGTGGTGGATGTTAGTTTTAACAATCCTAACGTTTTTTATGAAATGGGTTTATCCATTGCGTTACACAAACCTTTATTGTTGATGTGTAACCCAGACAAATACACTACTGATTTTGCAGGAATTATAGAAAAAAAATATGGAATACCGAAAAACTATATTATGAAATATCCATTTTTTGATAAACTTAAATGTGAGGGCAATAAGGATTTGGATGATTATATTTTTAATAAGTATGAAGACAAATCCTTCCAGACCGTTTTTCTACAAAAAATGCAGGGTTTAAAAACCGCTATTCTTAAGACAGAAAACTATGGCCAGGGTAATAGACAAAAGGGGCCAAAAGGTGATCAGGAAGAATGCGAGAAAAATTTTGATCCTTATTCTTTTGAGTTTGATTTTTTTGATTTTTGTAAATCTGCGGCTGGTCGTGCAATGTATGATGTTTTACATGCTGACAATGATTGGGTCAACTCATTCGAACCAGAAAAAGATGTGATAAAAGAAATTACACCTATCGATTTAGGCAAAGACATGGAACATGTTTCTAAAGAATTGATGGACTGTTGTTGTGCGATAATTGACATAACCAATAACGGGGGGGTCAATTATTTTTGGCTAGGGTATATTCATGGAATTAGTGGGAATGTCATACCCATAAATCGTAGAAAGGTCGATGAACCAAACACTTCAAATCTTGCACTTGACAGTAAAAACCAAAACGTTAATAATCTAAAAGAGATTGCGTTTGATATTAGAGCTTTGTGGCATATTATATTTGACGAGTCAAAGCCGTTATCGCTGTCAACCTCATTGAAAGATATTCTGAAAATAATCTATGAAGAAAAGGCCTCTAATAAAAATAGGGATAAATTTTGGGAAAGCATTTTGAGGGAATCTGCGGTATCTATTTTTCTAGGAAGTTACCATTTTAAGGACTTAGGGCGAAATGTCATTGGAGACTGGGATTATAGGGCTGCCGCGGAGATAACTAGTTTTCTAACGAATAAAAAAGAAACCATCAAAGTGAAATTGGAAAGTCCTCTACCCCAAAGAGTAAGCTCGTTACCCGACGGAGAAGATATAAAAGATCTGACAGCGGAACAAAAAAATGGGTATATTGAAGAACTAAAAAAACTTTTAAAAACTAATAAAAATTGTATAATAATTGCAAGTCCTGACGTAAATGACTTGACTGAAGTTGCTTTATGTGAAATTTATGGCAAAAAACCTTTTCCATATGTTACGGAGTTGACTGATAACGAAAAAGTATGCGGATTTATCCCTTGCAAGTTTTTCTCAAAAGCATCAAACAAGTATGTAGTGCGTAAACATGTTTTTTATTCTAGGATGGTAGGAAACAAAAAAGAGGATGAAAGAGGTTTTTTGGTTGGAGATGGAAAGCATGATCCTGAAGAACTTCTTGAAAAGCATACGTACATAGGCCATAATAATACCCGTGATAGTAGTATGCTTTTAGGCTTGTTGGTTGTAGCGAATAATCCCCTTGCTGAGGGGGGTAAAATAATTAGTATATCTGGGTTGAGTGGGCCTGCTACTTTCGGTATTGCTCAGCTTTTAACAGGGTGTATCTATGATGAATTTACCGTGGACCCATTAGTAAACCTCAAAAAAAATCTACACCCAGATTTTGAAGTAATGAAATCAGTGGCAGAGTTCATGGAGACGAGAATGAGTGACCTAAATACGCCAGAGAGTACCGTCTTCGAAATCGCTAAGAAAGCGGGTGGTGATGTAACAGGTATTGTTATCAATTATAATACTCTATCAGAGAAAATTATTGAAAAAATTGGGACCTCCTTTGAGGGATCTAACCATGGGTGTGCTGCAATAATTGAAGTAGGTGTTTACTATCCTGAGAGAACTAATGATAACGATAAAAAAGATGATCGTAAAATAATTGCATTTAACCTTAAAAAATGGAAAGGCCTCGCTAAGAAGATAACAAACAATATAGCTGATAATCCGTGTGAGATACCCGACTGCACAAAAACGCTTAGTTCTGACATGTGATTTTTGTTTTCTTACTTTTTAGCAGGTTTATACTGATTTTCACATGATTTTTTCATTAATAGTTTAAATTTATGAAAAGTTTGCAACTGTGTTTTGTACAGTGTATGTTTTGTGCAGTCTGTGCTCGTGCTCTTTAGTTGCCGATTAATCTGGTTAGAGTTAATTATGTGCATTTTTAACTTATTGGTTGTAATTTTTGTAAAGCGTTTTATTTGTAAACTTTAAGCTTAAACAGTTTTTCTGAGGGCACATTTCGACGCATCGCAAGCAAAGGATACACATCGAAGTCCTGATTTTTCCTGTTTTGTTTTCATAGATTTCGGTGACCTGCACTGGGCAAACTCTTTTGCATATGCCGCATTTGGTACATTTTTGTGTATCTTTGTTTAAGCTCAGAAGTGGTAAAGCGCGTAATGGTTTGAATCTGTTTATGATACTTAGAGATATGCCTGTGGGACAGAAACGGCACCAAAAACGTCTGACCTTAAACGATACTACTAATGTGGCTGTGGTGAATATGTATGCAATGGGCAGGACAAATCTGCTTTTTTGTAGGTATATCATGATTTCACCTACATAGGGGTAGGTAAAGTAGGCTCCATTTATTTCAAAGAGGGCTCCAAAGGGTGGTTTCCAGGGTAAAATGAATGGTTGTAGGGGTTCAAGGAAAAATGTGAACGGCACAAATGGTGGACGTAACCAAATAAAATTAGGCAGATCAAAAATCGTAGCTGAGCCTAAAATAAAACTCAGCAATACGATTACCAAAATCACAAGTGCTATTACATAGCGGGTTTTGTGGAGTGTTTGGTTGAGTTTTTGAGGTAACGGCCAATGGGGCCTTTTTAAGAGGTTACGTAGTCCCGTGATGGTGTCCATGTATAAGCCAAAGGGGCATATCCAGCCGCAAAAAAATCGTCCCAAAAAAATGGTCATGCCAAAAATTGCAAGTACCAATACGCCTTTCCAGATGCCAATGATTGTCATGTAGAAAATTAAGAAAAAAAATAATACCTGAACAGCATACCTGATGGTGTGGATTTTTTTGTTTTTATATTTTGTGCAGTTCAAAAAAATCGCTCTTACCGTTGCTGTTTTTAATTTATGGAGGCTTTTTCTGAGCTTAAGTACCTTTCTTAACTGAAATCTGTTTATGACCCGACTTCTTTACTTCAGATTTGTTTGTTGCTTTCTATTTTTCTTCTATTCGCTATAGAATTTGTATGGTAGCTTAAATGGCGGGTTGGCTAGTGTGTTTATCTGTTTTTTTGTTATCTTTATTGCCAACCCCGTGTTGGTAGAGGGTTTTTAGTGTGGTGAGTATTGCGATGCTGAAGAGTACAAAGTAGAATATGTGTGCCAATGCTAGTATGGGTTCGGTTATTAGGAGTGATTGGTTGAAGGGGTAGCCGATGGTGCTTGGTAGCAGAACTGTGGCTATGGGGATTATGAGCACAAGATTTGATATGCGGCCTTTTAAGAAGACGCGCCAGTCTTGGGATATAATTAACACTAGAGTGGCTAGGATGAATAGGCTTAATTCTAAAATGACGTCTAGGTGACCGCCTACTTTGATTATGGGGAAGCCTAGTTCATGTAGGCCAAATTCTGCTTGTGAGAGCGGCCAGAGTAGGCGGAGTTGTCCTCCTGCGATAAAGTCGCCGATTAAGGAGTGTGAGATCAACCCCAAAAAGTAGGGCACCGCTTTTTTGCGATAAATAATAAAGAATGGCAGAAAAATTAGTAGGGCTACTATGATTGAGTGTGTGGGGCCTCGATGTATGGGGTAGTTAAATAGGAGATCTGAGAGGATGTCTATATCAGGCAGTATGGATAAGACTAGTAGTATGGGTATGTTGATTTTTGTGTGCAGTGCTTTTGAGGCGCCTTTACCTAAAAGATAAGCAAGGGCCATGTGCCCAACAGCAAACAGAATGTTCTCCTCCCATCACTCTTAGAAACCCTCTTTGTTTATCTATTAAGGATATTGCTTTGACCGCATTATAAATAAGTGTTGATTGTATATGTTAACACGTGCTTAGTTATGAATAAAAAGTACAGTGTTAACTTGACCAAAGATGAGCGTTGGATAATTTTTGAGACAAT
>NZ_WRFL01000021.1:0-32025 GCF_009778815.1 Candidatus Bathycorpusculum sp. | reverse complement strand
TAAAAAATTGTTGTTTTAAAAGTTCTGTTGACTCTATTTTTAGGTCTCTATATGACACATAAAATAAGTAAAAAATCCTCTAAACATAAAATAATAGCTGGCATTGCAAACTTTTTTGACAAGCCCATTCGCAGAATCAAAATAGCTCTTAAACTCCAAAATCCCTCAACTGGCACGGCTGTCACGGCTGTTTCAAACCAAAAAACGACAACTCAGGAGGCAAATTAAAGTGGCACTACCAGACGCTTTGCTCCTTGCAAACTTTAGCATAGATGCATTACCTGCCTTTATTGTGTTAATCACAACTGCCTTTATCCTCTATCGGTCTTTGCCACTTGTTCGATCAGAAGGCCCCGAAGAACAAGCCCGCGCACAAAAAGTGCTTGTGGGATGCATCGTTGCAGGGGTGCTTATGGCAGTTGCAAAACCAGTAGCGTTCTGGGTGACAGGATGGAACGTAACAACCATGCAAGCTGGCCTTCCAACCGAACTAATCACCGCAGTTGATAATCTTTTGCAACTCTTGATGTACCTAGGAGTCGTAGTGGTCATCGCAGGCATCATCTACGGAGGCATACAACTAAGCCACACCACCACTAAATCCCACACCAATAAAACTCAACCCCTCCGCCGTTATCACGCTTAACGTCAAAATGTTTCTCTTAGGTCTGCTAAGTCTGCTCTTAGTTATCCCTTCTTTTCTTTTTCTCTCAACTATTATCCCGCCAACACAGGGACTATTTGTGGGGTTGTGGATTTTTTGTTTAAGCTTTGATATGTATTCAACTTTTAATTTTTACATGGAAGATCCTGCTAATTTTGAAAACAATGAGCGCAACAAACTCTTTAGCGGACTAACAAAAAAATTTGGCTTCAAAAAAGCCAGCCTGCTCTTTCCAATACTAATTGAAATCCCCCTGCTCCTGTTCTTTGCATTTCTACCCCTACAAATTCTACACAACTACATGTTCCCAAACACCCCTGTCAGTTTTATTGCTTGTCTTGCTGCAAGTTTTGGCATAGCCGCCATCGGCCACCTTCAAGCAGCCACAAAAAACATACAACACCACCACAACCACAACTCTTACAATCCCTAGTTTAGGTCAAAACGAGACACTGACTGTCTCGTTTTACCAAAAACTAGGGATTTGCTAAACCATATTTCCGTTGCCTATCATTCACACTAATTCGCACCTGCCCAACCGTATACCTCTTTAACATCAAACCAAGCTTTGTATTATTCCAATACGCATCAAACTCAACTCGGCCATTACCAAAACAATACAAAGACAAATGCTGCTGTTGTTGCCATATTACCGCTCGCACCTGATCAAGCATAACCTCAGTATGGCCTAAAGCGTAAAGCTGTTCCAACGCATTCTTTAAAGCATCATGATCCCTTAAGAACTGTGCTTGTTTTGGGGTGGGTTGTTGTAGTTTTTCTGCTATTTGGCGTCCAAGTTTGGTTAAGCTGTACTTATTGTAGCCATGACCATTTGGGTGTTGTACCGAAAAATCTGGCCGCTCCATAACTGCTGGTTTGATAAGTCCTTTTTTAATAAGTCTTGTCAAGGCGCACTTAAATTTGTGTTCTTTTTTTAACAGGTGGGGCTGAGATTTTTTTGAAGCCGAGCTGAAGTCTATCTCAAAGGTTGCGCATATATCAATCCAAAGAAAATTAGGGGTGCCAGGTGGGTCATCACACTTTAGCATCAGCAAAAGTATGATTTTCTCCCGCCAACCCAACTTACACACCGAACCAGACGGCTTTTCCCGTATTAACATCCAACAACCCCTTCCTAAACGGTTTACATCGACTACAACAAATCTCCACCACACCCCACTCACCATCACTATTACTATTGTTGGTGGGGTCTATGGTGTATTGGTGGTCGGTGTTGCATTTGTTACAGTGCACAATAAAGGTGTGTGGTGTAATGTCTATGAGGTCAAAGAACAGATTTTCTTTCTGCACCGATACAGTCAGGTCTCTAAAATTGGCGTGGTAATGGCGTCCGCACTCACAACAATAACTACCTGAAACCAACAACGCCCGCTGCTCCTCTGTTGGCTCTTCGGTTTTATCTTCAAATGTTTGTCCTTCTCCTTCTATTTTGTAGGTGGTGTTTTTTTGTAGCGTTACTGTGTGGTCTGGGTCAAATTCACTGTTGCTGTTGGTTTGGTGGGTTTGATTTGACAGTTTATTTGATAATTGATGTTGAAGGTTGGTTTGTTTAATGTAGGGTGGCAGGGGTGTGTGCTGTTTGGTGGGTGGTTGTAGGATGGCGTTTAGGGCTTTTAGCAGGGCGTGGGAGACTATGGCGTTTTTGAATTTTTCTACTAAACTTTTTTGTTGATATGGGGGAAATTGTGCGATTAGGTGCAGATGTTCGAGGCTAAGTTCAGGATATTTCTTTATGGATTTTTCAAGTATTGTGCGTGCTTCGGGAATTAGGCGGTCAAGGGAGAGTAGCCATTGTACTTCGGTTGGTGTTAGGGATTCTTGGTAGGTTCTGACTATGTCTATGCCTTGGGCTAAATCGTTTGTTACCACATCGTAGAGTTTAATCCAGTCGACTCTGCCACGTATGCGATTGTAGCTGATACAAAGTGCTCTTGCCTGCAACTCATCCACCTCTTGTATGAGAGCTTCTATGGTTATCCAGCCCAGTTCTTTTGCGATCTCCCAGCGATGTTCACCATCAACTATTTCGTAGAGGTCGGTGTTGGGTAGTTTTCTGACGATTATTGGGACTGTTTTTTCTTGGCCGTCTTGGGTCATGCGTTGTTTGAGGTTTTGTCTTTCTTGCCCGCCTAAAATGTTGCAGTTCCAAGTATTGGCTTTAATTTGGTTTATGCAAAGTTTCATAGAATTCACTTCTTGAGTAGGTTGTGGCTGAATTTTATGGCGGCAGATTCGGGGGGTAGGGCTGGGGCATATCGCATGCAGGTTTTGGCTAGTTTGGCTATGGTTCCGGTTCCAGTGTTTGCTACTTTTGCAAGTGGAATTAGGCGCAGGCGTTTGGCAAGCAGGTGATCTGCAGCTAATAGAGCAGCGGCCGCAACGAGGTTAGCTCGGCGGCTTGTTATGACGCCGGGGTTTGTATGTATGATTTGTATGGCATAGGTACTGATTTTGTTTGCATAAGCACTCTCTATATGTATGTCGGTTTCTAGTTGGGCGGCGATTTTTGTTATGTGTCCTGTTACTAGGGGTATGTTTGTTGTGCGGTTTTGGTTTGGTATGAAGTAGCTGGCGCGTTTTTCGATTTTCATTAGGTTTTTGATTTTGATGTAGGGTGCTAGTTTTTTGAGGTATTCATCGGAGCTTAATGGGTAGTTTTGTTGTTTTATGGTTGTCCATATTGATATGGTGGTGAGTTCGTTTTTGGTGAAGCGGATTTTTTTGGGGTTGTGTTTTTTTGTGGCACCGTATAGTTTTCGCATGTAGGCTATGGCCATTTCTTGCATGTGTAGGGGGAGTCCTATTTGGGGGATTATGTAGTGGATGTCAAAGGCTACGCTTATTTCGGTTCTTTTGTTTGCTGGGGTTTTTGTGCCAAGGGGGTTGGTGTATGCGATGGGGTGGGGTTTTGTGTTTTTGGTGGTGGTTGGGGGTGTGCGATCTTGTGGGGGTGTGGGTTCTGCTTTGTTTATTACTAGGCCGCATTTTATGCAGACGATTTCTCCTTTTGTGTTGTCGTCTATGATGTTTGTGCTACTACATTCGGAGCATGTTTCAGTTTCACACATAGTGTGTTTGCTCCTGCTTTGGCTGACTGGCTGATGTTGATGAGGCAATGAGTGTTATTTGGAGTGTTGGGTGGCTGTGTTGGTGGGGGTTGTTTGGTTTAGAATGGGTGTGGTGGGGGTTGTTTGGTTTTTTGTGTTTGCAGTTGAGTTTTGCTCTTTTTGTTGTTGTGTTGTTTTGGGGGTTTTGTACCCTTGTGTTTGGGGCTGTTTTTTTGCTGGATTTTTTGTCTTTAAATATCCAGACTGTTTTTACTGGTATCATGAAAACCAGTATTTTGTAACTATTTAAATGAGCAAAATTTTGTTTCACTTAATAAAATAATTGGTGTATCGTAAGTGACAAGCATTATGAACGTTAACTTATGGCATAGTTGTTGTTGCTAACTATTTTTGTTGCTCAGAGGAGATAGTTTGTTTATACGTTTGTTGTCTGAGTTGTTTTGGTTTGTGGGAGGTCTTTTGTTGTTTTTTAAAGTTACCTGCTTTTAGTGGTAGGCGATAATGTTGATATTGGAGCTCAAAGATGATGGACTAAATCCGAAAGTTTGGTTAAGTCTGATAGCTGTTAGCAAATCTGCTAAGGGGTTAGGGCTTTAGTGTTTATTGCAGAGGGGTTATGTGATGTGTGTGTTGGGTTAGTGTTGTATAATTTGAAAGGAGGGCTTGTTTAGTAGTATGGTTGGCGGGGAGGGAAATGTTGGGGTTGCTTCTGAGCGCATATTTGGCAAAATTTGCTCTAAAGAGGTTAGTGTTGAGGTTACTGGTACCCGCTCCCAAATTCCCGTCTGCCCCAATTGCGGCCTTAAGCATAAAAAAGTTTGGCGTGCAGGCACCTACAAAACAACCCTTGGAGATAACATACAACGCTGGGTCTGCCGCCAATGCAATTTACGCTTTAGCGATCCATCGGATAGTGCTTTAGCTAAAGAGCGACTGCAACAAGATCTCACTTTTGGAACGACTACATTAAAAAATGGTGATGCGGTGTCTGACTCTTGCCAAATAAGCGCATGGATAGCGAAAAATTTGGGACCCACAACAACAATATGTACGGAAAATGTGGGCGATATCTCCAAAATAATAAAGCATGCCGAATGGATGAAAAAAGAAGGATACAAACAATCCACCATAGTTCGCCGACAATCAGCCTTATGCGGATTACTAAAACTAAACGCTAAACTCGATGACCCTGAAAGCGTAAAAACCGTCATAGCAGATCAAGAACGCTGGAAAGCCTCGCAGAAACAAGTAGTCGTCTTTGCGTATGATCTCTATGCTAAACAATATGGTTACAGTTGGGATCGACCATGGTATGAACCCGTAAAAGAGTTACCCTTCATACCCCAAGAGCGCGAAATCGATGACTTAATTGCTGGAGTACACAAAGAAATAGGTCTACTATTGCAAATTGGTAAAGAAACAGGCGCAAGGGCGGGAGAAATCTATGATTTACTATGGACAGATATAGACTTTGAAGGACGAACCTTGAGCCTACGTGCTGAGAAAAACAGCAATCCCCGCCGCTTCACTATGTCTAAAAAGCTCCAAAACCTGCTCGAATGCTACCCCAAAACTACTGAGCGCATCTTTACCCACTACAAAGACCTACAAAATATGCGATGCACATACGAAAGGCAACGCAAACGCTTAGCCATAAAACTCTGCAACCCCCGACTAAACCAAATAAAAATCCACACCCTGCGACACTGGAAAGGAACCACCGAATACGCAAAAACAAAAGACATCCTGCACGTCATGCAAGTCCTTGGTCACAAAAACATCAAAAACACACTCCTCTACACGCAGCTCATCAATGTAGAGGAAGACAAAGGATACATATGCAAAATCGCAAAAACCCCCGCAGACGCAGTCATTCTTATCGAGGATGGCTTTGAGGAGCATACAAGCTTTGATAACGGTAATACTAAGCTGTTTCGTAAGCGCAAAACATGAGTTGCCTAGTGCATATCCAAAAAACAAAAAACTGCCTAGTGCATATGCCAAAAGTATGGAGTGGTGCCGAGGGCAGGGTTTGAACATGCGACAACTCGGTCTTCAGCCGAGCGCTCTCCCAGGCTGAGCTACCTCGGCACGTTTTTCCATGCCTTTTCTTTACCTCAGCACATTTGATTGTGCCGCTGTAAACAGAGAGCGTTATCATTTACATTCCACCAAGAATATTAAGCTATCCTTTACACCCGCCCATTCAAGGCCTTGTTCTAGCCAGGTTGGAGTGTAATGTTGCTCAGCCGTAGCGTTCATCGTGTGTCCATAACCTGCCAACCATCATCATGGACGTCATGTGGCATTTTTAAGGCGTCATCGTCCAATATGTCCCCTTTTTTTCTAAAAATTTGAGTTTGATTAAAGTTGTGTTGATTGTGAGAGGGGAGATGGTGATGAATGTTGTCAGGGGGTGAGTCCTGATGGGTATGTGTCCCCTCTCACGAGTTAGCATATATTTGTTTAGCCTTATAAAATTAACCTCTGCAAATTCTTGGGATATGATAAACGCTATTTGACCCAGCAATTGCTGTGCACACATCTCAGTAGCTAAGTTGTGTAGCAGGTGAGAGGGAGGTTGAGAACTGAGTACCGAATGTGGGGATTGAGTTGAGTATAAGGGCGCCTCCCTTCTCACAGCACTTGTATGGTTGTTTGGTTTTATATGGATTAGTTCAATTAGGGATTACTACGATTTATGCAATATATCATAGAAGGATAAACGTAAAATGCCTGCAACAGTTTTGGCTGAGTAGAGGTTGTGCCTCTGGATCCTGCGCACAAACCTCAGTGAAACATTGCCAAGTCACAACACAGATAAGATATGTCAAAAGTATAGCCGTCAATAAGTGCAATCCACCTACTTACATAGAAGTCCGTTTGCTCATAGTGCAGATGTTTAGAGATTGCAAATACGGGGATAGCAAATACAGAGCAACTGTAATCTTGGAATGGGAAAGGCTTTATGAACGGATGCAATATATTTGGAATCTGATGGGCCGTTAGTCTAGCTGGCTAGGACGTCGCCCTCACGCGGCGAAGATCACCGGTTCAAATCCGGTACGGCCCACCAAACGCCAATTTAACAAGGGTGGTTACCTTTTTAGACAATTGGCGCAAACAAGAGTTTTACCTTTTGTGCTATATCACCAATTAAATATTGGGATCTCAATGGATTACGGGTGGAGCAAGTTTTTACCCGTGGAAAATATCTGCTAAAAGGCAACTTATCGTTTCATTTCTTGTATAACATCAGAGTGGTTCAGGTGGTGTTTTTGTGGTGAGCGGTGTTTAAGGCTTATAACTTTGAAAGACTGTATTGTTTTTGGGTTTTTATGCATCATAAAGGTATTTTTGCACTTGCAGGTGTGTTTTTGGTTGTGATGTTAGTTGTGCCTATTGTGTTATTTACTTTGCAGGCATCTAATGATTTAATTATCATTCAAAATCCATCTGGTATGGATACAGGTGAAAGTCCTCCAACGGTTCCCGTTCAGCAAATCCAACAGAGCCATGTCACAACACTGCTTATTGTCATATTTGTTGAGGTTATTTTTGTTTCCCTTTTTATTGTTGCAATCTATTACGGCATAAGACACATTCACCCCCAACAATAGTTAACTTGATTGGCCAAGTTTACATATCGTTGCAGGAAAAATTTTAGAAGTAATAAGCTGTGGAGGATTAGTGTTCTTGTGGTTAAAAGCTGGTAAAGTGGTTCTAGTTGCTCTTTATAAATAGATGCTTTATATAGTGGCTGTGTTATTTATATAAATAAGCCCGTGAGATGGCATGAGTAAACGCAAACCCATTATTAACATTCAAAACATAGTCGCGTCTGTTTCCCTGAATCAAAAGATCGACTTGCAAAGAATCGTGGAAAAATTCCCGCAAACTGAGTACAATCCTGCAGTTTTCCCGGGTCTAGTTTTTCGGCTTAAAAAACCCAAGACAGCTACGCTTATTTTCGGAACTGGCAAAATGGTTTGCACCGGTGCCAAATCTGAAAAAGAGTCCCGCGGCGCAGTGGAAAAAGTAGTTAAAGAGCTCCGCAGTGAAGGCATCCAAATCACAGAAAAACCCATCGTTAACATTCAAAACATTGTGGCCTCAGCCGAACTTGGCGGCGAAATTGACCTAGAAAGCTTGGTCTATAAACTCAGCCGGGTTATGTATGAACCTGAGCAGTTCCCGGGTGCAGTTTATCGTATGGATGAACCAAAGGTGGTCTTTCTCATATTTAGTGCCGGCAAACTTGTTTGTGTAGGTGCTAAAAAAGAAGAACAGGTCTATGAGGCTGTTGATAAAATCCAGCAACTCCTAGAAGAAAAAGAACTCATCTACTACCCATCCTAACACAAACTATTTCTTACTTTTCTTTTTTTAGCCTTTTAGTCTTCGGCGTACTGCCGGGTTGGTTTCGGCTAGTTTTTTTAGGGCTTGTTCAAAGGTTTCCTGAGATGTTAGTTCTTTTTTGATATAGATGCCTGTTCGGCCTACGGTATCTCGTCGGAGCAGGGTATGGACACGGTTTAGAATGGTCTGGGTTGAGATGCCTAAGAGGTTGGCGGTTGTTTCTTCTTTGTTTATGATATTGCTCTCGATGTGACCTGTTTTGGTGGGCTCAATAAGCATGAGGCGCTTATCTATGCCTGATATGCGTAGGTTGGCTTTGAGCTCGGCAAGGTTTGCTTGGCCGCCAAAACGGTAAAATTCGCGTTGTACTAGGCGCATCTCCATGAGGGGAAATGAGACGGTGGTTTGCTCGTCGAGTTCGATGTGGGCTTTCATGGCGTTGTTGGGGGTTGCCTGCACAATTCGTCGGTTGCTTATGGGGAGGTTTGCTTTTTCAAGGGCTGTCTCTACTAGGAAGCTGTTTGGGATCTCGGTTATAAAGATGTCAATGTCGCTGTCTTTTTTCACATCCCCCCGAGCTGTGCTGCCATGAACAATTGCGTGCATATGCGACAACTCAAGGGCAGTCATTATGGTTGCTGCTTTGACTCGAAGAGTTTTTAGTTGGGTCCAGCGGGCTTCACTGTAGATTACCTCTCTATAGTCGCCGCAACTTGTGGGTTTAACTGCCATATCACTCAAACATTCTCTCTATGCGCCATCACATATTTGCTTATGCACAAACCCACCAAAACAACAGTCTGCACGCGGTTAATTAGCGGCATTGTTGTGTGTTGGGTTGTTTGTTTGGGTGTTTCAAAAACTAGACACCTTATTCACCGTTTGTCCAGTGATCAAATGCTTAAACAGTGCACTTGTCCAGTAATTAGATGGTTTGTTCGCACACTTAGCATTAAATCAAATAAAACCCTATACGGTATAACGGTGGAGCGATGGGAGAAATCACATATTCACCTGACATGACATCACAACCTCCCATCAGGGACACTGGGTTTAGCACATCTTCCTTCCCTTTTGCTCCTCTTATGTCAAACCCAGCGGTCCACTCCACCAACACCCCACCACAACCAAAAACAAACCAAACCTGTACAGACACACTTCTTAAAAAATCAACAAAGGCACGAACAGACAATAAAGGAACAAATAAACTCAGACGCTATTCATAGCTTCTCAGGCTAACCAAAATCGAACAAAAAACACACTTACAAACAAACAAAGAAAAACAAAAACACATACCAAGCAAACTTCAGTCATCATTACAGGGCAGAAGTTTTGTTAGGCGGATCAAGCCCTGCGCTGACAAATTAAGCGGCCAAAAACATTGTGAGTAACCGCCTGCTCCACCAGCAACCTAACCCGCCCAACTGAGTGGCTATCTTTGCATTCCTAACAATAGCTAACCTGGTTTCAAAATATAAAGAAATGTTGTCACAACAAGTTACAACAACTAAAAATCAATTATTACAGGCGATTCTTTATCTACAGATATGTCAATACGCCAAACTATTTAAACCTACAAAAAACCTACAAAAAAGAGAGCGACTTGTGAGGCACACTTGAGTCTCTAAGCCTCTCAACAACATAACTATGGTGGCAGGTTTGCTCATAAGTGGCTACACTAGTTTTCGTTGAAGCCCTGAACTTTAAGAAAATAAGGGTTGTTGCCTTCGGCTTGGTTTGTGCTTCTTCGTAAAATAGGTCTCCAAACGCCAAACTAAACTTCGCAGCATACACAAAATATTATAAAAAACAATCACAAACACAACACAATACAATCTAGCAAAACAATAGATTAAACAAAATATATCTGGATAAAAATAGTACAAAATAACGGGTAGCTACAAAAGATCTGCCTCAAAAAACACCCCCAACAACCTAAAGAGAACTGTCATGAGACACCAAATAAACTACCTCCACCAAGACTACAATCTATTCGAAAATGAAACCTTCATACAAACAGCCCAATGCCTAAACCCCAACCATTTCACAAGAAACCGCAAAATGCCCCTAAACAAACTAATACCCCACATCCTAACACGCAAAGGCACCACTCTATCCATAGAATTAAAAAGATACCGCCAAACAATACAACAAACTATGAACCAAACAAACACCAACAACCAAACCATAATAACCAAAACCGGCTACCTCAACCAACGCAAAAAACTAAACCCCAAAGCAATAGAAACCCTCTGCGACTACCATACCACCCACCTCTACACAAACAACAAACCGACCTAAACCTCATAAACGGCTACCTATCCGTCGTATATGACGCCACAACCACAAACCTACCCACTACCCCTGAGAACCTAAAAAAAATACGGCAACACCACCAGCCACGGCACCAAACCCCAAGCATCACTGTGCCTATCCTGTTGCCATGACGTCCTAAACAAAGTAATACTAACCTGCACCATAAACCCGTTTACAATTCAACGAAATCACCCAAGCAAAAATGCATCTCCAAAAACTCCCCACTCTAACCGATCACATACCCGCCATAATTCTCATAGACCGTGTTTACCCTTCTTTGAACCTTTTTATTCCATGGCTTACAAGTGACCAAAAATTTGTCATCCGACTTAGAAAAAGTGACTTTAAAGCGGAACAAGCCCAGATGCAAATCCATGATGAAAAAGTCACCCTAAACCTTACCCCTCAGCATATAGCTAATCATAGAAGCAAAGAGCTCTATGAGGTTTTAATACAAACACCCAGCAGTAGTATCTGTTTGCACATTGTTAATATTTTGCGTGCAGATGGGAGTTATGTTGGTGTGACGACTATCTTGTACGTCTTTTAGTGCGGCTGAGGTGGTTTGTCTGTACAAGTTGCGGGTTATTGCCGTGTGTCAGCACGTACCGACGTCAGCTAAAATGCTATCCTAAATAATCTGCGCTTGTCAAGTTCATGACATTGGACTTATAACAGCTTAAAGGGTAGATTTTTCTATTCCCATTTAGACAGACTTCTCCGCATCCAACATGTCTACTGCCTACTGACCGGTAGTTATTATGTTATTTAGAGCAGATTTAGAGGTTAAGTCATCAACGATTCAACCTTTTGGGATTAGTGGTAGTATAAACGCTAGCAGTGCAAGAAAGTCAGCACCAAGCGAAACAGGTTCTTTTATACCTTTCAACTTGGACCAGACTTTTTCCAGCAAACCTCTCTTAGACGGATCCTTTACCAGTTCTTCACGTATTTTTTCAAGTTCTTTGAGAATCTTGGAAACCTCATCCTTTGTCTCATCTGAAACATTAGCAGTACCTGCTACTCCTTTTTGAGCACCCTCAATAAGGCACTTCAACTTTTCAAGATCATTAACACTAATAATGATTTGAGGTGCAACGACTCTGGAACCTTTATCAGGTCGGATAATCTGTGCGGTATTACCAGTTCCCTCAACGTGGTTAACAAAGTAATTTTCAATGAAATAGTTTGGTGTGTTTTTTGGAACATAACTTTCTGTGTTTTTTATAACATCAAAAAACATTCTACTACCTTTATCCTCGCAAACTTTTTCACCATCGACATACAAGTTTATCAACTGTTGGAGCGGATACATCTTACCCGGATATTCAAGTATTTCACAACTTATGTTGGGCTTATTGTCTATAAAACTGTCATAGGTGGCGATAACCTCTAATACTGTTCCAAACAATATGGCCATATATGCCTCACGGTTTTTTCCAGTGACACGTAGCACAATAGTATTATCCGTTTGCTCAATAAACGCGTACGTATCATCATCAGGATACAATACTGCTCCATATCTCCAAACACGTGAAAGATAAAAAGAAGCCTCTGCTGACCGCTTAATAATAACCCGTGGTATAACATCTGAAGGAAAAGGCATCGGCTTAAAAGTCTCTTCCTGTTTAGCCTCAAACACTATGCTAAGTCTATTGCCTTTAGGTGGCTCAAGAATATCACTTGGCGGATACTCATCTAAACACTGGGGAACAACAAGCACCTGCCTATTAGTATCTTCATAAGCTAGCTCAAACTTTCTCATTACTTTATATAAAAAATCATACTGTTTATCCGGATACTTTGCACTATGTTTTGCAAATATTTTGTAAAAATCATCT
Organism: Candidatus Bathycorpusculum sp.; assembly: GCF_009778815.1. Taxonomy (NCBI): domain Archaea; kingdom Thermoproteati; phylum Candidatus Bathyarchaeota; class Bathyarchaeia (SeqCode); order Bathyarchaeales (SeqCode); family Candidatus Bathycorpusculaceae; genus Candidatus Bathycorpusculum; species Candidatus Bathycorpusculum sp. Next base: position 19,756 of record NZ_WRFL01000021.1, on the reverse strand, counting down.
TGTGTTAACTGATAAGCCCTCTTAGTATCTTTTAACCAGTTTATTATATGATAAATGCCCCAAGTAATCCATTCAGGATTAAGAACATACGTTTGAAGTCCTTTAATGTCAGGATAGTGTAAACAAATCCCTAATTCTCTAAGGTGCTTAAGCATATCCTCATTAACATCAGGTGCAACCTTTTTTAAATCCTCAATCTCGATATAATCTCTATCGCCAAATGTGGCTTTAAGTGCTTCCTTAGCCACAAAATAATCAATAGGCAACACATCTTTATTCCAAGCAGGATTAGTAGCAATAAAATGTGCAATATCAGCACGAAACTCTAGCAATTTTTCATCATCATCTTTAATTGAGAAATAATAAAATTTGCAATTCTGTTTTTCATAATGTTTTGTTATATAACGCTCGGGTATATCTGGTCTACGAACACCTTTAATAAGGTTCACAAGAACAAAAACTTGAGACTCCTTACCATAATCCCTAGCATGATTAAGCCAATACTCTAATCTATTCCGCCCCTCAGCTCTGCCATCGTAAAGAATAATGTAAACACATCGTTCTGATAGAAAACAACGATGCGCCGCATGAGTAATAGCATGACCAGCAAAATCCCAAACATACACATTAGCATCCTGCTCCACAGAAACATCACTACAAATGTCTCGTAAAGTAAATGAGGTAATATCCACCCCCTCAGTACTCTCCCACCTCTCAGGCATTGGTTCATTAGGATTTTTTAAACGTCTAGCAATAGATGTTTTTCCAGCCCCTGCCTCACCCAACAAAATAATACGGGCCTCATTAAGCCGCATAACACCTTTTTTCATCTTCCGAACAAATATAGCAACATCGGTGGCTCCCAATTCCATAATTTCCTTAGGAACATTGAGTCGCAACTCAATTTCCGCAATATCAGCTTTGTCAAGCATAAAACCATTAGCAAACACCTTTGCATACCACTCACCCCAATATTCACAACCTAAATCACGCAAAGCACGTTGAAAATTAAGCCATATCAGCCCATATGCATCAGTATCACTTTTGAAATTACGCTTTCCAGCTTTAATTATTTCTAAATCATCAAGCAAAATATCCATTAAATTGATTCGGGCGGCGTTGGCAGCTCTGTCAGCGTGGATGGCGGCGTTGGCAGCTCTGTCAGCGGCATCGGCGTGGATGGCGGCATCGGCAGCGGCATCGGCTGCTCTGGCGGCGGCATCGGCTGCTCTGGCGGCTCTGGCGTCATCGGCGGCTCTGATGTGGATGGTGGCGTCATCGGCTGCTCTGGCGGCGTAGTAGGCGGCATCGGCGTAGGTGGTGGCGGCGTTGGCGGCTCTGGCAGCGGCATAAGTGACATCTAATGCGTTTAATACTGCAAACAGGTGTTTTTGTCTTTGATTTCTTTTATAGGAGTGTTTCCAATAATCAAAGTTACCCTTCAAGGCCAGAAAGGGTAAAGCACGCACAGCACACAACCAAGCAAAGAAACAAGCATCCTCACGCGAGAAATCAGATAAACTCTCCTGAATTTGTTCTCGGAAATCTTTACCCATATTATACCCACTTGATGTTTATACTAATAAACTGGAATTATTAAATCGTGCCATGACAAAACACACAAGAATAACCAATGTTTCCCAAAATTTAGAATTTATCAGTATGTACGCATATTCAAGCATGTTCAAAAATATCAACGTGACAAGCATATCGGGATAAAATGGAAATTAAAAACTTGATTAACCTGAAAGTCACTCAAACAACCATATTTTTATTCTCCCTGTTTAGTCTCAAAAAGAGAGGAGAACTGTTGGAGATATAACCAACAGCCCCTTGTTCAAACCCTGCCATCGGCACCATAATGGTAATTATGGAACTGTCTGCGGCATTCCAACTCATAATTGGAACTGTCTGCGGCGCTTGTTTCATCGTCTTTTACGAAATAATTTTGTCTCATCATTTTCGCCGTAGTTGCAGTGTAGTTCAAAGCCTTCTTCAATTAAAGCAACAGCATCATTAGGTGTATTTGCAATTTTACAAATGAAACCTTTGTCTTCCCCTACACTAACAAGTTGAGTATAGCGTAAAGTATTCTTGATATTTTTGTGGCCTAATGTCTGCATGATGTGGAGGATGTCTTTGGTTTTGTCGTATTCGGTTGTGCCTTTCCAATGCCGCAGTGTATGGATTTTGATTTGGTTCAATCTTGGATTGAAGAGTTTTGCGGCTAAAAAGATGTGTTCGGTTTTTTTGGGGTGCACCTAACAATACTTAGTTTTTTTGAGCTTCTTTCAACAAAATGTTACAAACTAACTGTCTACATTTAGGTGAAAGTAAACAGCAGGTATTTTTATCTTTGACGCTATCTTAGTACTGTCTCAAGCAAGCAAAGGCGCTACTAAATGAGTAAACAAGATATCCTAGAACATGACCTTGAAGAAGCACGCTTACTGGATGTCATGCGAAAGCAAGCAAGGCAACTAACGGATAATGGTATAAAAGGGCTTTTTTCCAAACAGTATGATGAAAAGAGGCCCGGATGGTCAAACCCTGGGGATTATGTGGAAAAAGCTCAACTTTTGAAGGTAATGAAGCAATTTGAGGTTAAACAAAGGGAAATTCATTCAGACTATATCCGTTTAAATGATGCATTATATGCATCTGTTAGTGATCTAAATATAGTCGATCTGTTTAAAGTTGGTAACTTCATTAACGAAGAAGAAGATCATGTTCCTGTGCTGAAAGCTTGTTCAGTCTTGGAAACGCTATCTCACTATCCTCAGGGTATTCTAAGTAAAGGTGCCTTGAATTGCTATTATCGTATTCTTTATGAGCTTAATATAACCTCAAACCCTGACGAAATTTCTGGAGGCGCAAGTGCGGGAGCCGATAATGTACCTAAGACTGCGTTTGTTACCTATCGGTGCATTTGTGCTATTCTCTGTTTTAGAGATGCATTTAAAAAAACCGCTAATGCATTGTCCGAACTATTAGCTTTAGATGCTAAACCAAATGCGGTCCCAGATGAGTGGTGGCAAGTTGACATATTAAGAGCAAAGCTTCAGGCAAAGACAACGTTACAGAGCTTAAAAGGCAATAATCTTTTTTTTACTGAACAAGATATCGATAAAAAATCTGGACAGATTATAACTGGTTTCTCTGTTTATTTAACGGATGCTCTCAAAAAAATTGATGACGTGCTCTCAAACATAGAAACAAATAGCTCAGTACATGACCCTGTTGCCCATAAAAAAGCTAACGAATCAATCAATAATCTAGTACAATCGCTTAAAAATTTTAGTGATGCCGTAGAAAAAAACAAAGATCAGCCCCAAATAGTGTCTAAAATAGCTTCATCAATGCTCGAAGGTCTTACAGATGGTATTGGGATTACATTGGAACCAGCAAAAAAATTCCTATCCTCAATCATGGACCGGGAATTAGCTCTAATAACGATAGATCCTCAAAGAGGCTGTGATGCTGCTGAACTGATTTTTGCAGCAGATGGTTTTGGAAGGCTCCGTGAAAAATGGGACGATAAACGTTTTTATTTTTCTTTAGAAAAAGTTTTACCTCTCATGAATAATGATGGTCGTTTTCCGAGTCATCGACCATTTGATGTCTATAAAAAAGGTTATGTCTTACATGTTTCTGGTGCAGAAATCATTAGGGCCGTCTCGCATCTTATTTCCCATACGGACTATACAGTTGATCCTGATGTCCTAAGAAAATTTTTAAATTTCTTTTCTGAGACTTGGCGGGATGATGTAAAAGGTTGGAGACATGAGCGAGACCATTCAAAAGGCGAATGTGCTTGGTGGCTATCTGCTTTATCAATCGATACTCTGAGTTCTGTAACTCAAATGATAGATCAACAGATCAATATGCTAATTTTTAGACACTTGAGTGTGCGAAAACCAGATAAATTATCTTTAGACCTGCGCTCTTTGTTCTACCCCGATTATGGTTTTGTAAAAGCAGGCATCCGAAAGCAGAGTATTGCGGTTGAATTTCAACGTTTACTAGCCCATGTTCTAGACTTTAAAACGGACTATGAGCGTTTGTACGCTATAATATTGTTTGGTCCGCCAGATACGGGAAAAACAACACTTGTTGAGGCACTAGCTAAAAGTGCAAACGTTCCATTTGTTGCTATAACTCCTAGTGATATACTCTTGGCGGGTCAGGAAAAAGTAGAGACGAGGGCCCGATTTGTATTCGAGGCTTTATCTCTTCTAACTAATGCAGTCATTCTTCTCGATGAGTTTGATTCAATTCTTTGGCGACGAGAAGAGATTGAACTTCCTGCAAGTATTTTCCAATTTTTGACGCCAGGAATGTTGCCAAAACTTAAGAATCTTTATGACAGCGCCGAAAAACAGAAGTTAGCCTATATCCTATCCACCAACCAAGTTTATGGGCTTGACGAGGCCGCTGTTAGAGAGGGTAGATTTGATAAAAAAATCGGCGTTTATTCCCCTGATGCCCTATCGCGGCTAGGCAGGATGCGTTCTGAATTGGCAAAAATGGAAAAAATATTAGATGAAAAAGAGGTAAAGACTCGGTTAAATTATGTTATAGTAAAGTCGGCTAACTGTGGGATGAGTCGATTGAGTAAGAAAGGCTGGTTCACTATGGACGCTAAGCCAGCAAAAGATACACCGTTAAATTACATATTAAATGATAGTGAGGGAGAAACGCCCCAATTTCCATCTCCAGAAAATAAGTTACCTGACCAACCAGTTATAATATGCCCAAATAAACAGAATAAAAAAAATGCTAAACCTTGCGAAATAGCTATTCAAGAATGGCAAGAGTGGAAATGGGTTTTAGATTTAGATTGTGAAGTTGAAAAAAGCGGAATAGACATAATCAGTAATTACATAACTTCATGGGTTAATGAACATCAATTTAATGGTTCGATTAAATGGCCTGATTGGAAATCTCAGGTTTCTTCAAAAGATAATTTAGCAGAAGGTAAATAGTATGTCTGAAAAAAAAAGATTAAAAGTCTATCTTGCGGGTCCTGAAGTGTTCTTAAGAAATGCACTTGAATTTGGTCACCAAAAAAAGAGTCTCTGTGCTAAGTATGGTTTTGAAGGTGTTTTTCCTATAGATACAGAACTGGACATAAGCAATAAGTCTCCAAGAGAAGCTGGTCTTTTAATAAGTGCAACAAACGAACGTTTAATTGAGACCTGTGATCTCCTAATTGCGAACTTGACACCTTTTAGGGGCCCGAGTGCCGATGTGGGTACCTCATATGAGCTGGGTTTTGCCAGAGGCCTCGGAAAAAAGATTTTCGCATACACAAACACGTCTATACCCTTTACACAGCGAACACTGTATGAAACAGGATTGCCTGCAACGGTAAGCGCTCAAAGATGTGCAGATAAAAATGATATGGCTATAGAACAATGGGGTTTCATAGATAACTTAATGCTGGATGGGGGTGTCCTAAATAGTGGAGGCTTTTTAATTGTTGATGATGCACCAATTGATCAAAGATTCACATATTTAGGCGCTTTTGAGAAATGCCTATTTCAGGCTAGAACACTACTGTTAAATGTAAAATGATTTTTTATTACGCAACTTGACGCACATTAGAGGGTTGAACTGAGATAAATACAAGTCTTTACGAATTTAGCTTGAGTGATTTGCAAGATTTAGAAAGTTTAATTGTTATTGGAGACATTCATGGAGATTTTGAGAGTCTATCCAATGCCTTAGATGATATCGATGTAAATAGAAACGCAATTATTTTTTTGGGCGATTATGCCGACAGAGGACCAGACGGTGTTAAAGTCGTTAGAAAAATAGATAATCTAACTAAGAAACATCCTAAAACAATTATTGCCCTTAAAGGTAATCACGAAGACTTCTCTCAGGCTGGTAATCCAAAATTTAATGACTGCAGTCTTAAACGAGAAATTGAAAGTAAGAATGAGAATTGGCAAACTTTTTTTATTCAGGAACTTAAACCATTCGTAGATAAATTATATTTGGCTGCAATTATTCCCGATGAAATCCTCTTTGTTCACGGAGGTATCTCAAGTGACATTCGGGTTTATAATGATCTGAGAAATCCAACTGTGAATGTTGAAAAAATTGTGCTTTGGTCTGATCCATTTGAGGGAAAGGGGCAACGTTTTAATAAAGAACGCAACATCGGCATTCAGTTTGGGGAAGATATCACTATGGAAGTTTGTGCTAATATAGGTGTTAAGAAAATAATACGAAGTCATGAACCAGGTAAAGCACAATCTGGACCATATTACTCGCATGGTAAAAAAATTATAACGGTTTCTTCAACTGACGTTTATGGTGGTTCACCTTTCGCTCTTCGCATTAATCCATTAAATCTCGACCATATAACCCCTCTCGATTTGCGAAAGCATCAAAGCCAACTTTAATATAATTAACCAGATATACAGCTAATCGTTATGGTGAGGGGATATAGCGTTGGAAAACCGATCACAAAAGCTCGATAGTAAAGTTGAAAATTGGTTAGCAATAATTAAAGACTTTTACGAAAAAGATCGTAAAATTGGCGATTACAAGAAAGAAGAGCCTTTTTTAAAAATTTTTTTAGCGCGGCTTGAAGAAGAAGAGAAAGATGGCAGGCTATCGTTCTATAAATTGGAAGAACCAATCGCAAAAGGTGGTAGCGGCATTGTTTTTAGAGCGTCACATAACCATATTGCCCATCAACAATTAGCCATAAAATTCAGCCGTCCGATTTTTGATCCAGAAATTAGGAGTGGTTTGGAGGCTGAAATAGAAGTTATACCCCTGCTGGATCATTTCAACATAATCAAGATGGTCGACGCGGGTAAACTTGAAGTTAACTCGGGACAGTCTATAACCCCTCCTCTGTATTACATTGTTGAACCGTATATTTTGAATGCAAAAGGGCTTTTATCATACATCGATAAACTATCTGTTATCGACGGTGAAATCAATAATGATTTGCTTGATGCTGTCTTATTGAAATTTACCGATATAGTTCAGCAATGGGTTTATGCCTTAGCACATATCCATAATGCGGGTTTTATCTATCTTGACGTAAAGCCGGAAAACGTAGTTGTTGATAATAAAGGTCATTTGTTGGTTATTGATTTCGGGACTGCGATAAAAGCAGATGAAACCGATCCCACACCAACCCCTGTCTCTTTTTCTTCAGCATATGCTCATCCAAAACTGCAGAAATTGGTTGAAAAGACATCCACAGGTCGGTTGCGTCCGGCCATTAAAAAAATGGACATTAAGTTTGAATTTGATTACTATGCACTCGGTAAATCAATTTTGGAATTATTGCAAAAAATCTCTGCTAACCATCCGCATGATTTTCCTCAAAGGCCGTTATTTAAATCGCTATATTTCCTTGCAACTCGCCTGCTTGACGGTCAAAATATCAAGCCAATCAAGGCCATTGATGCGCGAGATAAATTTGACGAACTTCCAGAAGTTTTTGAAAACCTAGAAATCGACGATTATGCCACTATAAAATATATGAACTTGGATGATGTTGTCAAGGATCTTGATAAAGAATTAGGTAGATGGGCTTTAGAGAATGGGGTACCGGAACTTCAAACGTTTCCAGCATCAACGATACGTGTAGTTCCAAACCTTAACACTGCTATGACTGACCGATTAGTTTCACTTATAGAACATCCTTTAATAGGTCGACTAAAAGTTGTAAGTCAACTTGGTTTAGTTACTCTCATCTACCCAACAGCAGATCATTCAAGATACGATCATACCCTCGGAGCATATACGTACACCCGATATTATGTTACTGCTCTATTTCATGACTCCCAAAATTGTATATTTCGGAATTTAATCAATGAACAGGATGTAAAAGCTGTTCTTTTAGCCGCAATATTTCATGATTTAGGTCAATATCCATTAGCACATGACCTTCAAGAGGTACATAGGAAAATTTTTAATCATTCTAAGATCTCTGCAAGTCTACTATATGACCCTATGCCAGATAAAAAGGGGCGAACTCTCAAGGACATAATAGAAAATGAGGTAACTGGTTGGGGGGTTAAAATAGATCAAGTTAAAAAAATACTCGAAGCTCAATCTTCTCATAGTCTTCTTAATAGCAATCAATCAGTACAAGATTTTAAAGCCGATATGTTATCAGCAATAATAGACGGCCCTATAGATGCAGATAAAGCTGATTATATTATCAGAGATTCAATTAATACAAGAGTTCCTTATGGCGAGCAATTAGATATAGACCGTTTGTTAAGTGTTCTAACTACCGTTAGAATACCTCCTCAGCAATCTAAAGTTAATAAAGTGACTATTGGAGTTTACGAAAAAGGAGTCGCTAGTGCGTCTGCTTTTAGTTTGGCTCGCTATCTTCTACACGCATCGGTTTATTGGCATCATACTTCAAGAATCCTCAAAGCTATGCTACAATATGCAACAGTTATATTGCTTCCAAAAGAAGTCTTTGAAACATATCCAGACGAAGGTAAGATCGATGAAATATACGAAAAACTGGTCAATTTCATAAAAAAAGAGACGATACCACCTAATGATTTCTTGCCCAAAGTTTCATCATATAAAACAAAAGAAGCAAACTCTAAGGTGGACCTTAATGCAATACCTAGCGATGATGCGATGGCTGACATAAGCAGACCTGACAAAGAACCGGTTGTCAATTGGTATCCTGGATTGTGCAGGTCAGATTGGCAAATGCTAAACTGGCTAAAGCGTCTTTCCTCAACGGAGGACAGTAAACTTGGAATCGCTCTTATAGATCTCATTCTTAAAAGAGATCTGTATAAACGGGTTTATACTATTCAAAATGAGAGTGCGGGCACTAGCGATAACTCTAAACTTATCGATAAACTACAAGATCTTAAATGGCCTGAAAAATTGAAATTAAGCCAGGCGGTACAACAAGCCATTCAAGAAAAATTTAATAAGCAAAAAAGTACCACCGAAACAAAACTTTATCCATCAAGTGACGAAGTGCAAAAAATTCTGAATGAAAATCTCGCTGTTCTAGTTGATATTCCTAATTACAAAAAATTAACCTATGATAGACCCCTGATATACGTACCAGAATTACAAAGTAAAACATATTACAAAGAGGTTCCTGCCGCGCCATCACACAATCTTACTAATGCACTAAATTATCTCATGAAATCCACGGCACCTATAAGAGTTCTTTGCCATCCTGAATTAAGGCAATGGATTGGCTATTTCATAACACCTGATGAAATGAGGTCAATAATAACTAATGCGATAGAGTAGAGCGGGTAGATTGTCAGAAATATTAGCTGATACGCAAATAGCTAAGAAGGCAATAGCTAAGAAGGCAATAGCTAAGCTAGCAAAAATGATGGTTAATGATCGCGAAAGTCTTATGCAATTGTTGATATATTTCTGCACTACCCATACCTTTAAACGAATTATAAATTGTCCAACATTTCCAGCGAAAATGGCAACCTTAGACTTACCGTACCGCGCGGAACTTCTCAAGAGAAGTGTTCCCGATGGTTCTTCTGAAATCCCCTTTGCCCTTGGTTACCTTTATGAGGTTGTTGCAGGAAAAGACATAAGAAAGAAATGTGGTCAATTCTTCACACCATTACCGGTAGCTAAACGTGCGGTTTCTCAGCTGTCAGTAAGAAGTGGAGAGTCTATTGTTGATCCTGGATGTGGAACGGGTGTTTTCCCTGCTACGATATTCCAAAATATAAAGGATAAGGAAATAGATTTAAGCGGCATTCGGTATTTAGGTGTTGAAAATTCGCCTCTTTTGGCTTTGAGTGCTGCATTATCCCTTGATTGGTTTAAGGCTCCAAAAGAGTGGAAAATTCTATATTCAAATTTTATTGGGCCCAATATCGGAAATGAAATAAAACAGATTATGGGGGACCGAATTGACATCATCATTAGTAATCCCCCATTTATTAGATTCCATAGGTTGGGTGAACGTGCACAACTCTTAGAAGAACTTAACTTACTGGGCTACGCAGGGGCGCATTCATATTTTCTTGCGCGTTCCGCCAGTCTTCTAAACGGCGAAAGAATGATGTTTGTAGTCCCACCCGAAATGAATGGAACACGATATGGGTCTTTACAGTTAAAAGATTTGAAAGAAAGATTCAAACAAACAAACGAGGCCATTTTTTATATCACAAAACACGGATGGGTGGCTAAACCGGTCGATCAAATATCTCTTGATTTACATGCAAAAATACGAAAACTTTGGACGTTTACATATTTCGAGCCTGTAAAACAGGGCATTATTAATAAAACACCTAAAACGCGCATAAACAATATCTCTTTGAGACAGATAGCTGAAGTCCATAGAGGTATCTCAACTGGAGCAAACAAATTTTTTATTTTAACCGATAAAATCGCTAATGAACTCTGTGTAACTGAAAAAGAAAAAAAAGACTTCCTTGAAAAAGTAATCCCCACTCGAATTCCACAACTAAAATCGGTTTTTAGTGAGGCTGATTGGGGCTATCTATTGAAGGAAGATAAACCTTGTTGGCTTCTCACAATTTCACCTGAAAAGGCATTTGATAGTCTTCCAATCAGTATTAGAGAATATCTTTCCCAAGGAAAAGCATCAGGAATACATAATACGCCGACTTCGAAAAATCGAGACCCATGGTATTACGTTAAGCATTCGAAACGTGTTCCGCATCTATTTTTTACTTATATCGCAAGAGGATTTCCTCGTTTCATTTACAACGAGGCTAAAGTCTATAACCTGACTAACTTACTTGGGATTTATTTGAATCAGTCATTTGATTCATTAGACAATAATGAAATGGCAACTCTTGTCGAAGACTTAAATTTATCCGTAAAAAATTGGTTCAAAAATGAACCCGTTGGCGTGGGACGGAGATATAGCGGTGGAATTGTGAAGTTAGAACCAAATGACTTGCAAATGCTGCCAATTTCTAAGCGTTTGACAGACAGGCTAAAAATTGTTAAAGATTAGTTGATCCTTAGGATCTGTCACGAAATAACTTGGGCATTTTTATCGGATAAAACCATGAATTGTGCCCTGAATATGATCAAATTATTTAATGGCAGTTCCTTAGCAAAATTATAATTTTAGCTACCGGTTAAACTCTCACAAGATTGTCCTAAAGTTAGGCTGTATGGTTGACGAGAGAACAATAAACAAGGTGCTTTCAACTAATCATTTCAAGCATCATTTTCAGCCATTTTTGAAGCTCCAACTTTTAGGTGATGCTCTTACGGGGCCCACTAACCCTTTATCTTTAGAAGTATTTTTAGATATCAGACTGCGCAATAACGAACACTTTACACAACCCCGCCACATCTTTACATTAATATTTTGATTGTATTGGTGCGAAAATTGTGAAAAGTTAAAATGGATGTGTTAAAATTGGCAATAAAGTGAATGATGGCTCTTGAAGCAGTGTTTTTGCGTAGTTTGGTATTATAAAATAAACAGATCGGTAATGGTAAATATAAGAAAGCAAGAGTCTAAGCATATTATAGAATATTATTCGAGTTTAGTATCAAAAAATGAGGAACTGTTGGAGATATAGCCAACAGCCCCGTGTTCAAACCCTACCCTCGGTACCACTCCATCCATTTGGAATAAACATGCGGCACTTTTGTCTGCCGATGAATTCATCTATAAACAGCGGCATCGGTGCATTATGAAAAGTTTTAACTGTTTTTTCTGAAATCGTTGAGAATACTGCTGATGAAAGTGCTATGTAGTGTTCAAAATATATAGATTAGACCTATGGGATGATGCATATTTTAGTGTGTTTAGGGAATGCATTTTTTGCAATATTGATATTTTTGTTGGGTAAGTGGACTATTGCCAATTGCTCACATTCACCAAACGCCTCATTTTCTATTGTGGTGATATTGTTTGGGATGTGTATTTCTGTTAAGCTACGGCACCAATAAAAAGACCGTTCTTTAATTGTAGTGACACTATCGGGGATATGTATTTCCGTCAAATTGGTGCACCCAAAAAAAGCGTGTCTTTTAATTGTGTCAACGCCGCTTGGAATATGTATTTCTATCAGGTGACTACATACATGAAACGTTTTTTCTTCAATGGTGGTAACTCCGTTTGGAATCTTTATTGTCCCAAAAATTTTATCTCCATTATTTTGCAGTTCATCTGGGAAATCCCGCATAATGCGGTCTCGTACAATTGCAGCGGCTCGAAGGTCATTTTTCAATGCTCTATCAAGCACATTTTCCAGCAATTCCCTATTTTTCGTCTCCAATTCATTCTTCAGCATGTTTTTTACCCATAAAATGCAGTAATATTCTCCAATCAAATCAGGTTCCAACGGCGGGATGCGCTCAGACGCACAGTCAACCTCCGTTGGAATAATACCCACAGCAGACAACAAACTTAAGGTATCATTTTTACCATACATATTTGCTATCACATTATCTAAATATTTCCAATCTTCTGAAGCAATCTCTTCAGCCCGTTTACAGTCCAGTCCTCCTGATAAGGTAGCTGTTACGATAAACCTTTCACATGCATCAAAAATTTTTTTATGCACCGCCGGAACAACAGAACCGCGCTCAAGCCCCTTTTGGATATATTCTTCAATGCGTTTCTGTTCTCGTTCACACACATATTTCAAGGCATGAGACCTATCCCAATTCAACAAATTGTCGCCATGAATCTGCGCGTCAGTCAAAAATAATGCATACAGAGGTCGACACAAATTCGAGTCGATTTTTTTCAACGTTTTAATAATCAACTTAGTGTCCACAGGATTTACATACCTATTTTTAGCGAAATCATTGATTAATTGTGATAGGGCTTCATCTTTCAGTGCCTTTAACTTCATAAAATTGTCTTCTATGTTCGAAAAGTTTGTGGTACTTCCAATGTTACAGACAGATTCGTGGAGTTTATCGCCCCAATCATCGGTATAGATGTCTTTTGCTTCCCGCTCAATGAGCAAAACACGAATTTTTATATTGGAGCTATCGTGATATTGATCGTATAGGGCTATCATCCAGTCTTTGATGTAATTAGTTTTCCATTTGACTAGTCTAAAACAAAAAGAGTATCTCCTTCAATATTTGCCTTTGTTCGGTCCAATTCTTCTTTATTGTATGCCTCACCAAGTTTAGGTACATTCCACCAAGATACATTGTTTTCTGCAAACTCATACCCCAACCGAGTTTTGCCAGAACCTCCTGCACCAGTAATTGCCGTCCAACAGAAAGCCCTATTTGCAGTAAGAAATGCTTGAAGCGCTTCCAATTCATTTTCACGACCAAAAAAGCCTACCGTTCCAGCATCATATCTGAAGGGCGTAATACCCGATCGTCGTAGGTATGGGTATGTTGCTCGAAGTAACTCTTTCAGAATGACACGTACACAATCATGCTTACCTGAAGGGTATAGAATAACATTGATGTTTTGCTTTCTCAGTTCTTCTCGTCTTTGTGTACACTTCTCTTCTTTGCAAGGTAGTATAGCGTAATGAATGTGATCCTTCAAATTAGGAATCATTTCTTTCCATATTTCAAGAGGTTTATCTTGTTCTAAACTACATCCTAAAAACAGGAAAATATCCTCAGAAAAACATCTGTGCAGACCTTTCACCAGATCAGTTTCTTGGGCATATTCGTCATCATATGCGTCTTTTGTGAAAATAATGTCTTCAGCTATTTCTACTGAACCATGTATTTTAAAAATAAGTGGATTTTCTTTCTCAAGGGCATAACTTAGTAGTGGTCCATTTTTTTGCGGATATGCTACCGGCGGATTTTTTGGGTGTATCTGTTCTAAAAGTCTATCAAAATTTGTTGTGACTATAAGACTGGGAAACAACTTTGGTAAAAAGCTAACAGCCTTGCGAGCGATTTTAGATTTATCAATATCTCGACTAAACTTTCTGCGTACGAACGCATAAAATTCATCTTTGCCCATTTCGTATCGAAGTTGCTCAGCAATAACTAGATAACTTGTTTTTTCAGGCATTTTCTTTTTCTTGATTTCAAAGCCTTCTTTTAAAAAAGCTGTCCAAGTGGGGAACCCGAAATCAGCAGACAACCCAGCACCCACAAAAGGAACTACTTTTGCTTTTTGTTTATTTGTTAGTAGCCCTTTAAGTGCCTCAAAGACACCTGTGTTTTCGTTGTTAAAGTCCATAATTCCATTAAATGTTACGATATTGTGCCCTTCCTCTGTACTAAATGGTTTGTTTTCTCTATTAGAATAACCTTTCCTGTGTGTATTTAGCTCGCGTGATTTATCGGACTTTATCCTATGATTATTGCCAAAATCCTGCTGTATATCAAAGAGGTCAATACAAGAATAAAATAAGGCGGCAATCTTATGGGCTGAATGAGGCATACAGTTAGGAAATAGACCTTAAAACTGCTTTCAAGGGGTGGAAGCATACCTCTTGTAATATACCCGTGTTACATTGGAAAAAACGGAAAAGTGTGACACGTATCATTATGCATAAGAAAATCTGATTAAAAGCGTTAAAAATAGATGTTTTCGTCGTGCGTCAGTCTCCTCAGGCGTTAGGGTTATATTGCCGATAAAGCTCGCTTTAGTCACCGATTAAAAGACCATATTCAATAAGCGGGTAGATCATTTCCAGTGTACACCGCAAATGGGTTATGGGTTGAAGAAAAGTAGTCTTTGTGTGAATGCTTATTTGTTTAACGGTATAGAAATAAACGTGATTATAACGATTATAGTGAGGGATCATGTTGGCTAAGCAAACGGTAAAGGGTAAATCAAGTGGTAAAGCCGTGCAAACGTCCTTATCTGCCACTGATGCGGATTTGGCGTCATCCATATCGCCTCAAGAGGAAACTACAAGTGAGGCACTGTTTCGTCATCTGTTTGGGGCCTGTAATATTCTACGCGGACCGATAAACCAAGATGAATACAAGAGTTATGTCATACCGATATTGTTTTTTAAGCGTTTATCTGATGTGTATGATGAGGAAACCATCAAAGCCCTTGAAGAATCAGGTGGTGATGAGGAATACGCGGAATTTCCGGAAAATCACCGTTTTGTTATCCCCATGGGCTGTCATTGGAATGATGTGCGGAACACACATGAAAATGTCGGTAAGGCCATTGTAACTGCCATGATAGGTATTGAGCGTGCTAATCCCGACATACTGTTTGGCGTGTTTTCCAGTTTTGATGATGCAAACTGGACGGATAAGAACAAATTATCTGATGAGCGGCTCAAGGATCTTGTGGAACATATGTCCAAAATTAAGGTGGGTAACGAAAATTATTCGTCTGATGTTATGGGTGATGCCTACGAATATCTGATAAAAAAGTTCGCAGACCTTTCAAAGAAAAATGCTGGTGAGTTCTATACCCCTCGAGCAATCGTAAAGTTGCTTGTCATGTTGCTTGTACCTAAAGCGGGTGAAACGGTTTACGATCCGGCTTGCGGTACAGGCGGCATGTTAATTGAGGCCATACGCTATATGAACGACGATAAACAGACATATGGCCGGATTTATGGACAGGAAAAAAATCTCGCCAACTCTGCAATAGCCCGCATGAACCTCTTTCTTCATGGTGCACGAGACTTTCACATAACCCAAGGTGATACACTCCGCTCACCCAACTTTCTCTACCGCGGCGAACTTCAGACATTTGACTGTGTCATAGCCAATCCGCCGTTTTCATTGAAGGCATGGGGCGCCGAACAATTTTCAAGCGACATATATGGACGCAATCTATGGGGTAGTCCCACAGACAGCAACGCCGACTTTGCATGGTTACAACACATGGTAAAGTCTATGGATAAAAAAAATGGGCGACTGGCAGTTGTGTTACCACAAGGTGTGTTATTCCGCAGTGGCAAAGAGGGCGTTATTCGTAAGGCGATGATTGAATCTGATAAGCTCGAATATGTTATCGCACTCACGGGCGGTGTGTTTTATTCTACCGGCGTTTCGGCTTGTATTCTGGTCTTAAATAACAATAAACCTAAACCACATATTGGAAAGGTGTGTTTTGTGGATGCAACAAACAGCTTCACGGCACAACGGGCACAAAATATTATGACCGAGCAAAATATAACTGAGGTGTATTTGCTCTGTTCAAAATACACTGATGCTATAGAAAAGGTGAAAATAGCAACTCTTGAGGACATTCGTGCTAAGGGTTACTCTTTGTCTGTTAGTGGCTACATTGGAAAAACCTCAAGGGAAGCAGTGTCGCCATCTGAGGTTCGAGAAAAGTTTTTGTCCGCTCTCGAGGCTGTTCATATTGCTGAGGATAAATTCAGGAAGCTACTTGTGGAGGGAGGGTATGTTAATGAGTAAGCGCATAACCCTTGACGAGCTCAAAAGTTATCTATGGAAATCGGCTGTTTTGTTGCGGACCAATATTGATGCTGGTTCCTATAAGCAATACATATTCCCGTTGCTGTTCTTTAAACGCATAAGCGACGTGTACGACGAGGAACGGGATATTGTGCTCACAGAATACGGCGAAGAAGCGTTAGACTTTCCTGAAAATCACCGTTTTGTCGTACCAAACGGTTTCCATTGGCGGGATGTGCGCGAAGTTCATGAAAATGTCGGTGTGGCAATCATTAACGCTTTTCGCGCCATTGAGCGTACAAATGTCAAACAGCTTTCCGGGGTCTTTGGTGATGGTGCATGGACAAATAAAAACCGGTTGCCTGATGAGTTGCTCAAAAACTTGATAGAGCACTTTTCTACACTAACACTCTCGATAAAGAACTGCCCCGAGGACGAACTTGGTCAGGGCTACGAGTATTTGATAGGTAAATTCGCCGACGATAGCGGTCATACGGCTCAGGAATTTTACACAAACCGTACCGTTGTTCATCTGATGACCGAAATGCTCAAACCCCAGCCCGGTGAGGCAATATATGACCCAACCTGTGGCAGTGCGGGTATGCTCATTTCAGCGATTGCCTATCTAAAGAAACATAAAAAAGAATGGCGAAACGTCAAAATTTACGGTCAAGAAATTAACGCACTAACATCGGCGATTGCTCGTATGAATTTGTTTTTGCATGGTGTAAAGGATTTTCAAATAGTTAATGATGATACATTGATTTCACCGGCGTTTATTGAGAACGGTCAACTTCAACGGTTTGATATGATTGTTGCCAATCCGCCGTACTCTATCAGTCAATGGAATCGGGAAGCCTTTGTTGCTGACAAGTATGGTCGGAATTTTCTTGGCACTCCGCCGCAGGGACGTGCTGATTATGCTTTTTTCCAACATATTCTCAAAAGTCTCGACCCAAAAACCGGTCGATGCGCGATTCTGTTTCCGCATGGCGTCTTATTTCGCAATGAAGAAGCCGTTTTGCGTGAAAAGTTGATAACTTCTGATCTGGTGGATTGTGTTATAGGGTTGGGTGCAAATCTGTTTTACAATTCACCGATGGAAGCATGTATTGTTATATGTCGAACAGAAAAGCGTCCAGATAGACGGGGTAAGATTTTATTGATAAATGCTGTGAATGAGGTCACGCGTAAGAACGCACAAAGCTGGTTGGATGATGCACATATCAATAACATTGCAAGCGTTTATGATCGCTATATCGATAGAGATAGTTTTGCAAAGGTTATAACTGTTGCGGATGCAGAAAATAATAGTTGGTCTTTATCAATACCTTTGTATGTTCGTGAATCAGTAAACGAAGAAACAGTGGATACATGTTCAGTTACGGAGTGCGTCTCCGCTTGGCTTGATACCATACATAACTTGAGATTATCCTATGAGGATTTGAAATCTCTAATGGATGATGTGAAAAATGAGATACCCATTTGATGATATAGCAACCGTTGGGAAAAAAAGACGAAAACCTGAGTTTGATGATGCTAAAACATATGTTGGTTTGGAGCATCTTGAAAGGGACACTATAATTGTTTCTCGTTATGGTAGTAAAGTTCCTCTTAAAAGCACTATGCAGATAATGAAAAGGGGTGACGTGCTATTTGGCCGTAGAAATGCGTATTTACGGCGTACAGGCATTGCTCCACACGATGGTTTATGTTCTGCAGATATAATGATTCTTCATCCGAAAGAAGATGTTATCGCAAAAGAGTTTTTACCTTTCTTCGTGAGCTCAGACTACTTTTTTGATATAGCTGAAAGGTATTCAGCTGGATCTATAATGCAGCGTGTAATGTGGAGCAGGATAAAAGATGTTGAGTTTGATTTGCCATCACTTGCACAGCAACGTAAACTTGCTGAGTTGTTGTGGGTAGCAAACGATGTACGGGAAACGTACAAACGACTACTAGTTGCAACAGAAAATCTTGTCAAATCGAGGTTTATCGAGATGTTCGAGAGTATCACAAACAAGGTGTTACTCGGCGAAATAAGTAAGATTCGTAGTGGTGGTACACCATCCCGGTTGATACCTGAATATTATGAAGGGATAATCCCGTGGATTACAACCGTTGCGCTCGGCGATAATTATATTGATGATCATCAAGCGATGGAACTGATTACTGATAAAGCTGTTAAAAACAGTGCAACCCAAATTATTCCAGAAAATTCTGTGTTATTTGGTATTCGAGTTGGTATTGGAAAGTGCTCGGTTAATATGGTACCAATGTGCACCAATCAGGATATAGTTGGTATAACAGAATTAATAAACAATGGATTTGAACCATTATATATCAAAAAAGTTCTTGATACATATTCAGTATATTTCAATGAACAAAAACGTGGTGCAACAATAAAAGGCATAACGACAGAAGTACTGAAAAAAATACAAATTCCACAAGCCCCATTCGAACTCCAAAAACGCTTTGTTGAATTCGTGCGGCAGGTTGACAAATCAAAATTTATCTCTCAGCGGCAAGTAATGCTTATCAGATTCTTATATAACACTATATGCAGGTCGAGAGAATGTTCTATGAATCAGACCTTGAGCAACTGCTCGTAGATATAATCAGTAAAAACGGTTGGGAATATATCTCTGCCGACAAATTACGGCGCTCTCACGCTGATGTATTAGTAGAGTCGATGGTGCGTGATGCGCTTATTCGGTTAAACCCTGAAATTGCTACAAAACCTGAATATGCTGATGATGTGATATACAAACTTATAGCGGTTATACGGTCTGTGCAACCGCATAACCTCGTGACACAGAATGAGCAGTTCAAAAAACTGGTCTTTGAGGAAAACTCTTACCCCTTTGGAGAGGATGGACGCATGATACCCATTCGCTTTTTTGGTACGGGTGTAGACTTGAAGCTGAACAAGTACGTCGTTACCAATCAATGGGTATTCCCCAAAGATGTTGGCGGTAAACGGTTGGATATTGTTTTGCTCATTAATGGTTTTCCTGTTGCCGTAGGGGAGCTGAAAACGCCTACTCGCAATGCTGTAACGTGGCTTGATGGTGCGGGTGACATCTTGGCATATGAAAAAAGTATCCCGCAGATGTTTGTTCCAAATGTATTTAATTTTGCTAGTGAGGGCAAATGTTTCCGTTTCGGCGCCGTAAATATGCCCCTCCATCTGTGGGGACCGTGGCATACACTGGATAAAACTGAAGGTACACTTGCAGATGTGAATCGCAGTGTGGCCGCCATGTTTAAGCCCGAAATTATTATGGATATTTTCCAGTTTTTCACAGTATTGCTTTGACCGCATTATAAATAAGTGTTGATTGTATATGTTAACACGTGCTTAGTTATGAATAAAAAGTACAGTGTTAACTTGACCAAAGATGAGCGTTGGATAATTTTTGAGACAATT
>NZ_WRFL01000020.1:0-32086 GCF_009778815.1 Candidatus Bathycorpusculum sp. | reverse complement strand
TTGTTTCAAAGAAGACCGCGATGGTGGATTTAACGCTTAAACTTTGGCACGCATTAACCACTGAAGACATCTTTACAGCATTTCAAAAAACCGCATTACTTATCTTTAGGTGAACACTCTCCATAATTTTAATCAATCAACTGAGCATTACCAGAACTTAAAAATACCAAAAACTATCAGATAAAATTACCCCGACCTCATTGCTCACTCAAGTTCAACCCAAAAACAAGCTACAAACAAATAAAATCCAGACATAATAATAAAACAAAAAAGTCAGGTTACTAAAACAATATCTATTATCCTTTGATCACCTACCACTCTAACAGTAATATCCTTTACATCAAGATCAACACCAATGAACGGCTCAAGCCGGGGATGAAACTTTTTTGGCAACCTAAGCAAAACACCCCTATACCTACACAACCCACTAACCTTACACCTTTTTTTCACCCAATACACCTGAAACCTCGACATACGATAAACTCCAAATTTTTAAACAAAAACAAAAAAATAAACCTTTTTACAACCAAAACCTAAAAACCTGCAAAACAACCAACCAATTTTGCTGAATTTAACCACAAGTAAAGTTGAGCAAGTTGAGGATAAAAAAAGAAAAGAGAGCAAGACATTTAGAACTTGCATGTTCAGCTTTTAGTTACGCATTTCCCGTTTAAGAACAACAGTTCCAGCCATTAAACAAGAACATCTTGTTCCCCCTACAATCACCCCGTTGAGCCTTAATTGTACAGAAGTACAAAGCTACCGCTTAAATTCTAACAAGGAGAGCTCATTTTTGTATCTCCACAATTTGTTGATGGGTTTTGTCTGAACAACCACAGGGCCTATGAGGTGATACTGAAAAATTGGGGGATGGTGGTGGAGAAGCGGCTGCGGTTTTTTGGTATTGCTTCTGAAAAGTTGGATTAGTCTGCAAAGACCTGCACAACTCTCCAAGGGTGTCTACTATGAGTTGTTTAATGGTGCAAAGGCTCTCAACGTTTATGTGGGGTGTGCCAAAGAGGTCGTAGTTCATAGCAATACAGCCTCCGCTGCACGCCATCTTGTAGTTGCAGTTCAAACATTTCTTTGGTTCTTCACAATAGGGCACTATCTTGCGCCAATCCTCAATCCACTGCTTATGCATTGCATTAAACCCGTTATAGATGTCTCCGATTTGAATTTTGTGCGAATCAATGAACCGATGACACGGGTACAGGGTTCCATCGTAATCTACTCCTATTCCTCCGTTACCTAAGCCGCATCGGTTACACCAAGGCCGCACCGTTTGAGTTATTGCGGCGTTTGCATCCCGCATAAACATACTAAACACTGGTTTGCCCTCTAGCATCCACTTATGGTAGTAGCGGCCAAAGACCTCTAGTTCCTCTTTTAGTGTTGCAAGGTCTGTTTGGGTCCACTCCACTTCATAGGTGAAATCAACTGCCATATTAGTCAGACCATATTTTTCTACTAGAGTTTTGATGTTGGTTGCTAAGCCTTTTAGTGTTGAGGGTGTGACGGTCCAGCGAATTTGGGGTGTAGGATTTAGTACCTCTCTTACAAGCGTTAAGCCCCTCCAAGCATCATCCCAACTGCCCTTGCCATCTGCATAAACTCGGTTAGCATCATGTCCATCTTTAAGGCCGTCTATGGAGAGCAGTAAGCCGAAGTTGGCTTGTTTCATCCATTGCACTTTTTCTTCGTCGATAAGGGTTGCGTTTGTGGTTGCACCAAATTGCCATTTGTATCCTTCTGAGCGGCTTTTATGTACGATGTATTTTATTATTTCAAAGTTGCAGAGCGGTTCTGCGCCAAAGAACCAGATGCGTCCTGTTGGGCTGAGGTGTTTGGCTGCGAATTTGATGAGTTGATCAGCGGTTTTTGTAGTCATTGTTTTGTGGGATTGTGCTTCGTTGAGTTTGTAGACAAAGCAGTATTTGCATTTGAGGTTGCATTTAGTGCTGGTCCAGACGGTTAGTTCTTGTATGGTTTGTTGGGGGTTATTCAATGTTTATCGCCTTCTTTTTTTGTACTTTAGCAACAAGATCTAGCTCGATTAGGATCTCCATGACTACTTCTCGCACCCGCTCTGGAGATAGAGGGTATATAGCTGGGATGGGCTGGCGGGGGCTTTGATTTAGAGGGGCCCCCAAATCTTTGGGAGACATTTGGGTGTTTGGGTTTGGGTTTGGTTGGGTCATTTAGTTCACCGTCTCTGTTTTCTGTGCGGGTTGGTTGGTGAGCTTTGTATCCTTGGGTGGTGAAGTATCCTTGGGTGGTGAAGTATCCTTGATTGGTGAAGTATCCTTGATTGGTGAAGTATCCTTGATTGGTGGGATATTTGTTGGTGGTGGGTTGTGTTTTGGGGTTTGGTATGGTTGGCAGGTTTCGCACCAGTTGCATACGTAGTCTCCGGGGCATAATTCGCTTCCTTGGCAACTAATGCAGGCTTGGCAGTCTTCGCAGGTCTGGCAGTCTTGACAGACTGCTTCACAGGCTTGGCAGTTTTGGCAGGCATATTCGCAGCTATTTTGGCAGCCTTCACATCCGGGGGTGTAGTATGGCTGGCAAGTTTCGCATTGTTGACAGATATAGTAGCCTCCGGGGCATAATTCGCTTCCTTCGCAGTTAACGCAAAATTGGCAACCTTCGCAGATTTGGCAGTTTTGGCAGGCATATTCGCAGCTATTTTGGCAGCCTTCACATCCATAGCAACTTACTTCGCACCCAACTTGGCAGTCTAGACAGGAAGATTCACACCCCGCAGAACAACTAAGATACCACGCATAACAAAGATAACAATTATAGCACATAACGCAACTTCCACAGGTAGGCGGACAGATACCTGCTGATTTATAAACACGATAAATGTTTACGCCATAACCATCCCAAAGCCGAACAGGAACAGAGCTATTGTTTACCAACTTTACTGTGTTTGCTCCGGTATCATTATAGGCTACATTGGTTGTTAGATCATAACTTGGAAACGCAGAATGTTTTTCCTTTTTGCTTAAGTAGAAAGTGGTTAATAATGAGCCATTTATATAAGCAGTTAATTTAACATCTGACTCAACATCATTTTTTGTTGTTGCGGCGATTTCGTTAAAGTTGAATAGAGTTACGTCTTTTGTGAGGTAGTTGGTGCTGGTGTGGTTTGTCCAGTCAAATTCCCACTCTACACTGCCTCCTGCAGGAATAGTAAAACCGTTAGTGGGATGGCAAATGTTGTCTCTAGCATCGCTTACGCTTCTTTCTCCACAGGAGGGAGAATTTAGTCGACAAGGGTAATCATAACGTGATGAATCCAAATTTCCGTAAGAGCCAGTGTTAACTGCTGGATTACAAATCGCATTATAATTATTTTTCATTTCGTAGGCTCGTAGTATTCTAAAATTTGAAATTTCAATAGTACTGTTACTGCTATTGTTGGTGAGGATGATGGTGTTTAGTCCGGTATCATTGTATGCAGTAATGGTTATAGCGGATAGTTCATATGTTTGCCACACTCCATGATCGGGAACACCACTTAGCCACATGTCTTGGGTTTGGCCGGCCACCGCAAATTTTAATTGAGTATCCTCTTCTGTGCCTTTGGGTGTTGCTTTGAAATGCACATTGCACCAATCTTTCTGTACATAGCATTCAGGTTGTGTGCAGGTGAAGGAAATTGTTTTTGATTGATTTGGTGCTATGGTGTATGAAACTCCGCCTGGGTGTGCCCAAGTTGTAACTCCCCTGCCTCCAATGTCTGGAGGAACAGTATGACATCCAAAATGCGTATGGTGTGGATGGGTTTGAGGTATTGTTCTATATATATTGTATGACATTATATCACGTCCATATTTTACTTGTTTGAATGCTAGAAGACTTAAAGCAAAGACGGAATGTTTGTCAAATACACTATTCATTTTCAAGAAAACAACCAACGTATGTGTTTAGCTCACACAGGCGCATATACACAAATGTGTCTATATAATTATGCTTGCTGAACAAAAACAGCACAAAAAATCAAATTTCAACGGAAAAGAATCCACTTACAGACCCATTTTCGTTGAGAGCTAAACACATACCAACCAACCATCAAACTGGATCTTAGAAACAACACAAAATACAAAACATAAAAGAAAATTGTAAGATAAGGCCCATTATCTGACGCAATATTTTTTAAATAAACGCACAACTACAAAAACAGTAACGATAAATGTCACTATAACAAGCAAAAATGCTAAAATAAAATAGATAATACGTGAATCTGTAACGATGGCATATAGCACTCCATCGGAAGAACAAACAAAAACTTCACCCCTACCAACAACAGGCGAAAGAAGAACAAGATCCGAAACAATGGAGGACTTTGTATTATTTGTTGAGTACTTCCAAACCAACTCACCTGTGGCCGCATCTAGGGCATATACATTTTTATCTGAAGAACAAAAATAAACCACGCCCTCTCTAACTGCTGGATCAGAAAAAGAAAAAAAAAAAACAACTTCACCAACCTCCGGATAAACAGCAGAACCCCAAGAAGCAGAATAATTCCAAAGCTGACGCCCAGTTTTAGCATCAAAAGCACAACAACTAGGCAAAGGGTTGCCGAAGATACCCGAACCCAAGAAAACCATACCATTAGCCACTGCAGGCGAAGACTCCGCATGGATTACATTATGCCACACTTCAGTACCATTATCTAAAGTCAACCCATAAATCCTATGGTTAGTTGAATAAAAGAGCATACCATCAGCAATAGCAGGCGCAGACACCCACGGTGTGTTCTTATACCACTCAGGGGTATAACTCCAAATCTGTTCACCCGTCAGAGCATCTAGAGCATAAATACCTCTATCTATAGGGCCCCCACCGACGTAAACCACCCCCTCATAAACCACAGGCGTTCCCTTAGAAGCCACACCGCCGAGTGGATAGTTCCAAAGCTCAGACCCATCCAAAGCATCCAACGCATAAACAGAACCAGAGGAACAAACGTAAACTATACCGTCAACAACAGCAGGAGATGAACCAAATGCAGCATCAGAACAACTCCAGATTTTTTCACCAGTAGAAGCATCCAGCGCATAAATTGTTAGATTAGAACATATATAGACAATACCTTGGGCTATGACTGGACAGGATGTCACTATGTGTGTGCTGAGGGTGTAGTTCCAGATTTTTGTGCCGCTAGAAGCACGTAGAGCACAAATATTGCCGTCCCCGGTTCCGATATATATTATTCCGTTGTCAACTATGGGTGATGTCGAGTAACCGGCGGGTATGGTGGAGGTCCAAGTTTGTTTAGGCATACGTGCTACATTATAGGATGATATGTTACTGCTTTGTGAGGGGTTAGAACGGTACATCACCCAATCAGCATCAGCAAACGGAAGCAACACAGAACCGAATAAAAAAAATACCAAAATAAACGTAATTGCATAAATTATCCGCCTCATCCTTCAAAGTCACCACTTAGGTATTAATCATAGACTCTTAAAAAATTTTTGTTAAACAAGATTTTTGGGCAAAATTATTGTGTCTTTGGCAGGTTTTGTTTTCAGGTGTTATAGTGGATTAACTTGAAGTATGTATTCAGCTCTGAGTCCATGCTTGGATGAGACTGTTTTTCATTTGTTCAAACGTATCTAAACCTTGTTTACTCCACGTAGTTATCAGAGTCATCATAGTCTCATAGATGGTGGTGCCTTTCTCATTTCGCAGGGTGCCCGTGATTTTACGCTGAACCACCAATTCACACAGCGCACGCTCCGCCACATTATAGCAACTTGACTAAAGTTTTGCTACAACACTGCACTAAAGAGTCACACAACATACTCTGACCAAAAACAAACACCACTACAAACAGATAAATTCAAACTCTTAAAAAAGCTCTAAAAAACTAAAAAGAGTATTTCACAAACATACCTCAGACTTTAACTTCTAAAATAAAATATAAAATACACGAGGGATAATTAAATGAATAAAAATGAAAACTTAGAGACTCAATCCAAACTTAGAATATTATGGCACAGCGTAGCACCCTGGATTGCCTCAGGCTACGGAAAAACCACCAAAGAAATATGCACCAGACTGCCCAAACACGGGTTTGAAGTCCTCATCTCAGCATACTATGGCACCGAACCAGGCGGAGTACCACCCTATCAAATTCCCGTACTCCCCTCAAAAAATGGTTCCTTTGGTATTACATCAGCAGCTCAATATTGCAAACAGTTTCAAGTCGATTTAGGAATTCTATTCACAGATTGGTGGGCATTTAGCGAATTCCCCAAAATCATCCCCAAAGCAACACTATACAGCCCCATGGACCTAATTAACTACCCCGAAGAAATCCTCAAATTTACCCGCGAATATTACAAGATCATCGGGTTATGTAAATGGCAGCAGAAATGTCTATCGGATGTTGGAATACAAGCAGATTGCATATACCATGGAGTAGATACGAAGTTATTTAAACCCATAAATAAACAAGAAGCTAGAAGCAGAATCGGCATCAAAGAAGATGCAGCGGCGGAGGAGGCGTTTATTTTTGGGACAGTTGCGGCTAATGGTGATAAGGAAGATAGAAAAGGACACACCCGATCGATGAAGGCTATGAGCTATTTTCTTGAGCAAAACCCAGATGTAAAAAACATTATTTGGCTATACCACACAACACCTGATAACCCAAATGGACTACCTCTGCTGTCGGTAGCCCATAAATATGGGTTAGATGGTGTAGTTCGTTTCATGGATCCTAATTTGGCCAATGTTATGCTTACGGAGCAAGATTTGGCGGTTTTGATGAATTGTTTTGACATACATTTACTTTGCAGCAAACGTGAAGGATTTGGTATGCCCATTCTCGAGACTCAAGCGTGTGGGGTACCCAATATTTGTCATAACTTTAGCAGCATGACGGAGTTAGTTGAGGGACATGGCTGGTTATGTAAGTCGTTGGGGACTGGATTAAACCTTGAGACTACACCTATCAATGGAGAGACAGCTGCACCAGATGTATATGATATAGCGAAATGTATTGAGGATGCATATTTTCACCCAGATAAGGTGGAAAAATATGGGGAAGCTTCAAGAGAGTTTGCATTAAATTTCGATTGGGATAACATAGTTGAAACTTACTGGGTTCCCCTGCTGGAAAATTTAGCCGCAGACATTAAAACAAAATAACAGAGGCTTTAATGTCCAATTCACGATCTATCTCTCAAAAAAACAGACAGACCCATACTAACAGGAGATATATTTCCCAAACACCAAAACAGGCTGTTGCGCGCGTTTTCCCACAAACCACAACCTCCAAATTTTCTGTACTAGCAATATATGCGACAAAATGCCGCTAGTACTAGAAAAGACCCAACAAACCCTGGAAAAAACCCACACCCAATCCGACAAACCACAGGCATTTTTAACATAAACCTATCAAATGTGGAAACATAGAAGAGATTTTTATTTTTTCCCCTATACACTCGCTAGTACTAGACCAAAAATACCCAAGACAACCCCCTCAAAAAAAGACAAGATACCAAAATAACCCACAACAACCAACAACCCCATAAACAAAAGGAGACCAACCATATGGAGGGCAAGCTTCGAGGCACAAAACTCAAAGTATTTAGCGGCAAAGAAGCAACCCTAAACCACACCATTCTGCGCATCTTAGAAAAACAGATGCTGATCTCCTATGACGTTTGGCTCACAACCAAAACAATAAAAGGCTTTCGTCACACCCCCTACAGAAGCATCTGCAGACGAATCCAAGCCCTAGAACAACAAAACTGGATAACCAAAAAAGGCAAACGCCCCATCCGACCCACCGGCACATCTGATCTCTATGAAATAACTCCTAAAGCCAAAGCCGCCCTGTACCTATCAGAAAAAACAATGGACACCTTTCTAGAGACTGCACCTGAAGAAAAACTACTCCAACTTATTGAAACACTCAAATAACCAGATATTTGCATTTTAGATAGGGTCTTTTCGAAGCGAACAAAGTCATGATGACATTTGAATAAAGGATATTTTTTATTTTTAGCCTGCAAAACATCTTGATGTACCATGATAAATTTAGTCAAGACGTGGAATATACTTGAAAAATACTTCAACAAACCCTCCGCCTATGAGCTGATAAAAAAGAGTACCCTAAAAGAAAACGCTACACAAACAGGCTACGTAAACTTGGCGGATGGGGTTGAGACTGATGCTGAAGAGGAGTTATTTAAACCCGGGTCAGATTGCAATAGTTATGGCCATATTAGCTATCAAGCTGTTCCTTTTTGTTTTTTTCGAATAGATCAAATTCAACAAGGCGTTTTTTTGTCTAATCTATGTTTGGATGCAGTAATGGGTAGTGATGTGTGTTTGGAGGGCGGGGTTTTTGGAGCTTAGAAAGATATTGGCTTCTTCGCTTAGGCAAAATATTTTGAGGGTTCTTGTTGAGAAGCGTGAGATGCAGGTTATGAGGCTTGTTAGTAGTACTGCTAGTACCTATAATGAGGTTAATCGTAATCTTGCGATTTTGAAAAATGAGGGGATTGTGGTTGAGGATTATCGGTTAAAGGTACGGCGGGGCAGGGTTAGGGTTATTTGGCTAGATAGGGCAAATCCAAAAACGGTAGCCCTTCTAAAAGCGCTAAAACTGCTAGAGCAAGAAAACGATGAGAAGGGTTTAAAGACCAGAGGTTCGGCTGAGTGTTGAGACTTGTTTGAGGTTTGGTGGTATGAGTACTACTTCGCATGTGCGTGAACGGGTAGCCAAAAATGAGACAAGAATAGAGGACATACGCGATAAGCTCGATACTCTTGAAACCCAGATTGCAGAAGCTAAGAAGCTTCATCAAGTTGGGGCTACACAAATTCTTGCACTACAAAACACCCTAAACAGCATCAATGACCGGCTTCAGAAAATTGAGAACCATAAACGGTCAGCCTTGGAAGATAAAGACCGAGCCGTCATCTACACCAGTCTCTGCACTATAATCGGCTTGATAATTGCTGAAGTACTAAAGTTTCTCGCGTAATTTCATCTGCTGTAGCCCGTTTATCATTTCTTGTATAGTTTTAGCAAATACTCATCTTGTATTCATAATTTGAGAATTTTAAACTTAAATCACTTGTTTCAAGACCAAAATTGTAATGATGTCTCAGATTTTTTATCTCTTGTCTAATCAGTCTTTTCTTCATCCTGGTTTTCAGCAACACAATAAAAGGTCATTAGATATGCTATACCACATTCACTCCAAAATCAATAATCAAAAATAACAGCACTTTTTCCATGCAACCGAAACCTTTATTCTTAAATAGTCAACAAAACCATTGACCTTGGGAAAACAATAAGTGGACACCAAAAAACTCACCCTAACCATAGTCTTTGCCGCTCTAGCAATTGTACTAAACCCAGCCCTAACAGGCCTTGCATTCGCAGCACCATTCGCACCACAACTATTCTACCAAATCTGGGAAATTCCCATAGTCATAGCTTTCCTAATAATCAGCCCCATATCAGGTATAGCCGTAGCCCTACTAAACACAAGTGTCCTCTTTGTCATTTTTCCAGGCACCCTTCCCACCGGTCCACTATACAATCTACTCGCTACCCTGGCCATGCAAATCGGCATGTATGCCACTGTAGTCATCGGCAAAAAAATACACTGCCGCAAAAACCCCCAAGCCAACATACTCACCAGCATCAAATGGCTCGCAACAACAACAGCCATAGGCAGCATAACCCGTGTTGCACTCATGTCAGTTATACTCTACTTAGCCCTACCCCAGCCAGTCCCCATAGGCTTTGGATTTAACCAAGCCATCACAAATGCTTACTTACCCCTGGCAGGCTTCTTCAACGCAACACTTGCACTCTACACCATACCCATAGGTTGGACAATTGCCTTGACAGTCCAGATGGCACTACGCCCAACATTTCAAAATAGACAAAAAAATTAGAACTAAAAATTAAAGTTAGAAGCCCAGGGCTTGGGCTAAAACTTGTGGGTTTATTTTTCCTGCCTTAAAGGTTTTGCCGGTTTTGGCGTTGTTTATCATAAGCATGGCTGGGGCAAAGAGACTGTTGTCGATTTTGTAGAAGTCTTTGTCGGCGTTGAGGAAAATCTGCAGGAAGGGTTTACCATAATCTTTGGAGTTAATTGAGGGAGCATCATTGACTAGTTGTTGTAGTTTGGTTTCGTCATCATAGTCAACGGTTAGGTAAACGACTCCGCCATAGAGGATGACGTCGTTGGTTCTTGCCATGGCGACTTCAAAGTCGGGTCCAACAGGGGGAATTGGGGCATAGCCGGTTGCGTAGCGGATAGTTTTGGGGTCTAGGCCAAGTGTGTGGAGTTTGTGAATGCCGACTTCAACAACTCTGCCGGCTACTTGGGTTAAGCCTGCGACGCTTGCGGTTGGAGCAACAGCTATTATCAAGTTTGCGGCTTCTAGGTTACTGGCTTTGCAGACTTTTTCTACAAGAACATCTGTGGGTAATACATTGCTCTCAAGAACAATAACTGCTTTGTCGCTTTGGTCGGTGTATGCGATTTCTTCATAGGTTTCTTTGGGTTTTAATGCTATGGCTCGAACAGGTCCTGAGCCGATGGCGATGTTGTCACCGTCTTTGATGCGCCAGCCAGCAAACTGACTGCCCAACATGGCAACTGCGGGGTGATCCGAGGTAACAGTTATGGAGGGAAAAGTTATGTCGCCATAGTTTTTTATGCCTAATTGAACTTTTGCCGCACCTCCTAGGCAGAGTTCAGTCAAGAGTTTCCCTGCGGCAAATCCACCAGACGCCTTGACGCCAGCGTCAATAATGATGGCACCTGCACTTGATTTTGAAATCTCGACACCATACAATTCGGGGTTATTGAGGAATTTTTGGGCTTTTTGCCAAGCTAATTGGTTTACGCTTAATGCTCTAACCATGAATAATTCACCTTAGGCAACTATGGGATAAAAACTTGAAATATTAAAGGTAACGCTACAGTGCAATTGTTGTTAACATGTTAATTTATCATCGACTGGCGTTGTATGAGCACAGTTAGATGTGGAAAAAGTATAGATAAAAACTTGCAATATGCAAAAAACTAAACAGTCAAACAATGCAACATTACCTTAAACCGTTAACTATTTGATATGGGACGGGGTCATTTTCCAGATGTATAGGTTTTTGAGTACTGCAAATATAACCAGATTATTATCCGATTAGAACTAAAATAGCCCTTACCCGGCCCTTTTGCAGATGTTTTGATAGTTTGGGCAGTAGTTTGTCAAAAAGGTGGAGTGGTACCGAGGGCAAGGTTTGAACTCAAAACGTCCAAAAAGGAAGATAGAAAAATAAAGAGAGGATGTTTATGGTGTGTTTTTGTCAGTGGATGTTGTGTTGATGGTTTTTGTTTGTTTGACTGTTTTGAATACGAATATGATGGCTATGATTTCTGCTATGAGGATAATTGTGTTTGCAATAGTCCATTTGTCTACCCATCCCATTGGAAGGCTCATATCTTCTGTGAGTAAAAAGACTACAAGTCCCGCTACAGCCAATATCAGAGCAGTTATTAGCCACAGATGTCTACGTTGCGTATATTTTTCATCAGAAACACTACCCTTACCATTTTTGCCGCCATAACCAGCACCGCCAACAGTCTTAGTATTAGTGTTCTTCTGTTTGCCCTCTTCGCGATCATCCTTCTTTTTAAGTAGCATTGCACGCACAAACACTACAGCAACTAACACTACACCGACTATGCTAAGGATCAAATTCACAACAGCCCACCTAAAAACATCTTCAACAGGCGGAATATCAGGAATATCTCTATGAGGATCACCAGTTGGAGGAGGAGTTAGAGAAGCAGATACAGACGGAGAAGCAGTAGGAGTAACAGATACAGACCGAGAAGGCGAAGGAGTAACAGATACAGACCGAGAAGGCGAAGGAGAAGGCGAAGGAGAAGGCGAAGACACTTGAACCCATTGTGCTACATAAGTAGCGTTGTCAGTTACAGTTGCTGATGGAATAGGAGACCAAGCGGTAAAGTTCCAGCCAGTTTCGCCGGTTACTACTGGCGCATCAGGAGTTACATCATCATAATGTAAACCATCGGTAACTTGTGCAGTAAACGTACCGTGATCACCAGGTTCATACGTCACTGTATACTCATCTGGACTCCACACAGCAAACAACTCTACATCACCATAAATAGTAAAAATAGAACCAGCCTTGAACTCTGCCACAGATGCCGTGGAATTTGTTGACCAACCAAGAAAAGAATAACCAGTCCTAGCAAGATCACCGTGATCCAAAACAGTCACCCTATCACCATAACCATACCAATTATAATCCGTCGGAACCACACCACGAGTATGATAATTACCCCTATAGATAACAGTAAACTCAACATCATAATTCCACTGGGCTGTAACAACCACATTATTTGCAGGCATAACAAAAGAGGTTGAAGCTGACAACGGAGAAACCAAAGTTACACCACCAGAAGACACCAACCAACCAGCAAAAGTATACCCAGCACGCAAACCAGCATTAATCGTAACCACATCACCCAGATGATAAACACCAGCACCAGACACCACAGCAAAACTATCAACAACAGACACCGTGTAATTAACAGCAGTCCAACGAGCATACAACGTATGATCAACCGCATTAGACACAACAGTAGACGAAGTTACCTCCACACCACCAGAACCAGCAGCAGTAGTATACCAACCATCAAACTCATACCCATAAACATCCACAACAGCCAACGCACCATACGCACTAGCAAACTCCACCAACTTAGACAAAGGAGTAGGACCAGAAACAACCGTAGCACCAACAGGAGCATTAGCATCAAAAGTCACAACAATATCACTCTTTGCCATCCACTGTGCATAAAGTGCTACGTTCTCGTCTGGCATGTAGAAACTGTCTCCTGAATCATAAGGTGTCCCGGTTCCATTTAATTCAGTGTTCCAGCCGATGAAGCTATAGCCATAAACTGATAGGTCAGCCTTATCCAGAACAGTTACGGTGTCATTTGCGCAGTAGTGGTTGTTGTCAACAGGTGCTGTACCATTGAAGTCAGCAACGGTGTTCGGGAAGTTTTCATAGTAGGTAACGGTAGTATAAACCTCCAAGATACCGAGAGTCTCGGAGTTTATTGCATAGTTTCTTTTATTAGCAGTGAATGAATTATCAGGGTCATCAGAGTCAGCCCACACTATTTCGTAAGTGTTATAAGATGTACCAGAATAGATTTGTGTGCCAGTAAAAATAAAGCCCACTGTCTCACCATTTACAAGAAACCCAGTATATTCGTTAGGGTTATGGGACGTAGCGGTAAAAACATAGGGTATGATTATACCATCTACAAGACCCTCAATGATGGGGGCATCATCTATCTTTGTTAACTCAGTGCCATCATATTCCTTGGAGGCAGAAGCAGTCATAACTGTCAAAGGCGCCGGGTCAATTATGAGAGAAACAGGTACCGGAAGTGGAAGCCCCATAGCATAGGTAATATCTTCATACTCGAGGCCATCATCAAGTTTAACCAAAGTGGCGTTTTCTGAGATGTAATTGCCATGATAATAAATCTTGTAATCGGGAGTAACTGCTAGGTTCTGGGTATAAATGCCTACGTCAACACCTGCAGGATCCTCCATGTAAACGCCGCCTTCGAGTATGTATTTAGCAGCAGGATCAGCAGGGTCGGATGGCGGCCAGATTATAGTGAAAAGTTTGCCGTCCACCAGAAGATTAGGATCTATAAAGTCACTAAGTTTTTGGATCTGGCCATTGTAGACTGTGTGAATTTCTTCGACTCCCTCAAGAATGCTACTGATGTTCCAAAGGTAAGCACTATTTTTCTGGTAATACAGCTTTAGTGTCAGAGAACCCGTTGAAGGTATAATTCCTGATTTACTGGCACTTGATGTGACATCATCATAAGTATGGCCGATAATATGTAGTGGATTTGCTGTAACATACTGACCGATAATTCCAACGACTGGCGTTATTCTATAAAGCACTGCATCTAGAGAGTCATATGGGTCATTCACATAGATGTAATGCTCGGCAACGACTCTGACGTTTGTAAATGTTAAGGTTACGCCATTAATTGAATTACCACCACTTCCCACAATGCAGTTAAAAGATCCTGATAGAACTCCACCAGACATAATGGTTCGTACCACATATTCAGGAAGATCCAGCTTCCACACAGAGAACTTAAGGCCACTGTATGTTGTACTAGCTACTGCTGTAGCAGGTATACCAAAATAGTTCACATAGTCACTGCTTCCGCCATGTCTTGTAAGACAGAGAAAATATATGGAAGCACTCCCAGAATCATCTATAACCATGTATGCGTAATCCAAGTATGTCTGACCGCTATTTGACACATCATTAAACTCAAGACTAAGCGCACCAGCCGGCACGGTCCAAGGTATATATGCACGATTGTTTAGAACTATGCTCCATTGATGATTGAGTGTAGGACTAGGTGTCGAGAAGTCTGTTATCCACTGAGCTGTATAGGTCAGATCAGACTTAACCTCCTCATTCTCATTAATCACAGGTGTCCATCCAATAAACAGCGAGCCAGGTTTTGCTACAGGAGCAGATAGGTCGACATTATAGATGTCTTTTAATAGCTCGCCATCTGGAACTGAGTACACTCTGTTGGGTTCATTGGTACCAGTGCCAGTTTCAAACGTCACAGTCCACACATTCTCTGCAGATGCCATATGTGTGAATATAGGAATAAATGGAGAAGAAATCAGCAGTATCGCAACAAAGACCAAAGAGATAGATAATAAACGGTTACGAGAGTTTTTTAATTTAGATGAAATAGTTTTGCTCATAATTTTTCCCCTTTACAATTTTTTGGGTATTGTTAACCCTTTTTGACACGCCATATATATTCAGTAATGCGAATTGTATCATGTATAGGATGACTGCATTAACTCGAGTATATGAAAAAACGAGCGGATATCTTTTGGCCAAATGTAAATTGCTTTTTCTCGAAATTAAATGCGCTTCCCCATTATTTCGCACATACTTCAACCTGTTACTCGGGTCACACTACCAATGCAGTAACATCAAAAAGGTGCTCCATATTAACATTTTTCTTCGCGAGACATGAGACAAATCTGTCTTGTGTTGATTTTCGTCATGTAACTGTTATGGAATAGAATTTAAGAAAAAAATCTCACTTAAAATCGAAGATAGAAAATCAATTGAAGAAATCATCCCACACACCCCCACCCTACAACAAAGCTACACATAGTAAGCCATCGATGCATTTCCCACAGGTCAAAAAAGCCACAAATAAAAAGATGATTAAAGTGATAAAAATACCATCTTTAAAAAAGGTTTGTCACCCCACACTTTTTTCATAATCAACCCACTTTCATGCAAAAAACAGCATCATTAATGGCGCTTTAGATAAAAATTAATCAAAAAATATTGCAAAAATATACAATTGGTTAGGCTACTGGGATTTAAATCCAAACTTGGGTGGAGATATATCCAACACAAACTCTTTTTTCCACATCTGTATTTCACCATATTTTCCGGAAAAGAAATCGTGATAAGGATGTTAAATTGGATCTCCAACAAGACTGAACCCTCACCATTTTGCTACACTATTGCCGAAGGCAGGATTTGAACATCAGGTGAATATGTGTCAGGTCACCGGTTGTGTACCAGCCTGTTTTAGATCAAATAAACGGCATGACAAAATTGATGTTGCATGGGCAATTTGAGGTTAACACGTTTGCTAAATCTTTTCAATACCGCAATATACGCCCCACAAAGGAGTTGTTTTAGCGATTTTTAAATATGTCTTTATATATGCAGGGTGTTGAGTGTTGGATTAGGAGTTGCAGAGTTGCATCTGGAAGAGATGAAAAAAGAGATTGAAGCTTTAGTTATAGCCAAGGGCTTCTACAATAAACCCGAGGATATTCCAAAAAAGTTGCTGTTTGCCTTCATTGAACTTGGTGAAGCCAGTGATTCATGGAAGAAAGGACTAGGTGAAGAAAAAATTGCAGAGGAACTCATAGATGTGATTTTCTATATCCTAGACACCAGTCGCCTTGCTTGTCCAAACATGAACATGGATGAAGTCTTTGCTAAAAAACTTGTTAAAAATCTGGGCAGACCTTTCCAATACGGTGAAGGCCACCGTGCCAAACAACCCCCATAATCATCAAAGTTAATCAGTTCTAATTGTGTGAGGCATTTGGACTTCACCTATCCAGTCAATGTTTGTTTTGAATGTAATGGATGTGGTTTGTGCTGTGGCGATACTCCTCAGAAAGAACGACATATTCTGCTCTTGGCATCTGAGGCTAATAAAATTTCAGCAGAGACGCATCTATTGATTGAAGAGTTTGCCAAAGAAATAACAGACAGAGGCCCCTATGTTTATGAAATGAATAAACCAAATAACAAATGTTTTTTTCTCAAAAATAACAGATGTAGCATCTATGAATCCCGACCGCTTATCTGTCAATACTATCCCTTTGAATTACGTTTCAACTCTGAGAGTGGTATACATGTTTTTAACTACACCCTTGAATGTCCGGTTATAAACAAAGAGGGAAAACGGATGGTAAAGCAGGATTTTGAGAGACTGTTTTTGCTGGCTGAGGAACGCTTACTTTAGAGTTGGTTTAAAACAACCCTAATGTTTCTAAACATTTAAATATTAATCAAATAAACGTATGTGTAATAAAAACAAGGCATAGTAGGGCATAATAATGAAAAAAATAATTATGTTTTGCATAATTTTGTTGATTTGCGGCATAATTGTTATAAGTTATTTGGGTTATGACCTTGCACATCAACCAAACAACCAATCCACCCAGTGCCCTGCAGATGTTTTTGAAATGAACCTTTTTTCTGATAAAGAAGTCTATAAAACCACAGACGCCATTCAAATCTGGGCAACACTTGAGTATACTGGAGATAATGATACAATAGAAATCTTGCACGGTATACCCTATATGAGTTTTGTCATTTCCGACGGAAAAAACTTTACAACTGGCGGTATATGTCAGACTATACTAACGTCATCAATTTTAGAAAAAGGCGAAATATATCATTTTGATTATCAAAAAAGCGGTGCTTGGAACCAAGATGACCCTGATGCGGGTTTTTGGGAGAATTTCTATAGTGAAAAAGATTTGTTCCTGCCCGCAGGAGAATACACCGTTACTCTAAAAGGTGACTTTTATCTAACATATAGTGAGCAAAAGGGTTTAGAGGATTATAGCGATTTACTATGTGAATTAAACATCAAGGTTGAAAAATAAGTATCAACCATTGTAGTTTTCTATGATATACTAAACACTGTATGTCGTCACAAAAATGGGAACCAGAGGGAACATCTCCGTTGGCCATATCGGTTAGCATAGTATCGTTTTGAGTCACGAACTTGGCGCTGTTTGATGCAGTCTCGGCAGAATCTACGGTGACTCTTTGGATAGGGAAGGGGAAAGGATGAGCCGTAATCACTGCAAACATGATAGGCTTTGCTATTGCGCATTAAAAACACCCCGTTGGGTATTCTGCCGTAAAACAGGTTTATCCGAGCCCGCAGTTAATATGACTTGACCACAATTATGGCAAAGATTCTCTTCAACACATTTTGGTTGGTTTTTGTAGTTGTAGTGGATTTGTTCGTGGTTTATTGTAGCAATGGGCACATGAACCTGAGAAGGGTTCTTTATAGGGGTATATTTGTGGTCTAGACAGTGTGTCATAATCAGCTTGAACAGGAGTTGTTTTGGGTGTATTTTCAGATTTAGGGATTATTGGACTGTTGGATGGTCGGTTCGTCAGGTTTTCGTTAACTCGTTGAGTTATTGTTATTGGGTGAGGTTGGGGTGTTGATGGGGTTTGTTGTGGTTCCATACTAAGCTGACGAGCTGACAACGAGTTGACAGAATTGGCACCCAACATGTTTATTTGGTTATTTTGTGACTCGGGGCTTATTTTAGGCGTTGTTGGAACTGACGACGATTCGGTTGATGGCAGCATTGTAATATAATTTGTAACATATTCTAAAGATAACGGGGTGGCAGTGCCAGAGGTGGAGATAATCATAGACGGATAGGTGCAGTCTATTTTACTCTCATAATTACGCCACCAAACATATGCGACGTTGTTAACAACTTGGCGTATTCAATGTCTGTTATTGGTATTGTTCCTGAGTAATCGGTTAGACTATTTACTTCACGTATTTTATGGAGTAACACTCGGCTTTTGTTTTGTGGGTCAGGTTCTTTTTCGAGCCAAACCTTACCATCTTAGGTCACATGTGAGTAAGGGATTAATTGGTACTTAAAAGTTCTTATTGAGTAAGGTAACATCGGATTGTTCTATGGTTATACCGCAGTAGTGGCATTTTAGTAGCAGAGGTTCGTCGTGTTTAACTTGGAATTTGGAAAAGATTGGTTCACCGCTGTTGCTTACACAGCTGGGGTTGACACATTTTACGATACCTTCGATAACTTTGGGCAGTTGAACTTCCTGTTTTTCTACCACCTCATAGTTACGGATGAGGTTAATTGAGGCATGGGGGGCAAATAGTGCAATGCGGTTGACTTCTTGGATGCTGAGAAGTTTATCCTCGATTTTTACTATGTCCTTGGCACCGAAACGTTTGCTGGGTACGTTAACCGCGATGGTCATGACGCGTTTTTCTTTGCCGGTTATCCCTAAAATTCTAACGACATCAAGTGCGTAGCCGCCACAGATATGGTCGATGACAGTGCCGTTTTTGATTTTTGAAACATGTAATTCATTTTTGCTCATAGAGACCACACACAGAAAGCTACAGCTTGGAGGCAGATAAGATTTTACTTTAAGAATTAGATACGCAGATTGATGACAGTTGTGCCTGCGAATTTATCAAAGTACCGCAGAAAGGCAGGGTTTTTTATACGCCAGCCAAGCAGTAAATCAAAGGGCAGAAGCGGGAGGACTTTGCCAAAGTTGCGGACCGCGGCGTGGTCGTAGCTCATTTTTTTTCCGTCCGTACGAACGACTTTTAGACCGAGTATACGTTTGCCAATGCTTTGTCCATTGAAACCTTCTAGTAGTGTTGAGTAGAGCCAGAGCAATCCAATGGTTATAAACAGAGATGTACCGATACTGTTTGTTAGAAAAGTTGCTATATCAGGGGCGATCAAGCTGGGGATGATTGAGATAGTTATTGTTATGGCAAGAATTAAACCGAGATCAATCAGAAAAGCAACCGCACGCTTTTGAAATGAGGCAAGTGGGAGTGAGCTTGCTTTACCTTGTACGTCGGCAACTTCTGCCCAATCTTCTACATCGTGGATGATACGTACTGCACTTTCGCCTGCACGGCTGAGTTTGTATTTGCCGCTTGGGGTTTGTTCTATAAATGGAGACAACGCTCGGAGGTGAAAGCTAAGTTTGCCTGTGTCAACTTTGAGGAAGTTTAGCAGATCTGTAAATGATGCTTCGCCGTTGTTGCTTAGATGGAGAAGTATGTCCCTGCGTAATGGATGTGAGAGGACAGAGAGGACTTTTGAAACACTTTCTTGGTTTACTGCCATGTTTAGCCCATGCGTTTTATAATTAATTACTTTTGGAGACGCATTTGGTATAGCTCTTTACTTGGGGTTTCTCACATATAAGGAACACCCAAAATCCTCTCTAAAAGCTTAAGGTTTAAACAACATATTAAAAGATTATGAATTAGCCAAAAACAAATCAATTAATCATCATTTTGTACACAATATTCATACAGGAGTATCAGTATTGACGTATCAACAGTAGCTTTAATTATTATTTGTTGATGGTTAGCTGGTGCATAAGCGGTTTACAAGGAAAGTTTTAGGCAATAGTTGTTGCGTATTTAGCAGGTTACCACTACAATTGTCCATTTAAATGACTTTAACCTTGACACTATCTATATATAATCGACATTCACATAAACAGTCCAATTAGCAGTGAAAACTTTTAACAAAGGGGCTGAAAGAAACTATGAAAACAATCTACGAAGGAAAGACAAAAAAAGTTTTATCTGATGAAATAACCGGCGATCATTATTTGCTTTTCAAAGATTCCGCAACCGGTGAAAACGGTAAATTTGATCCAGGCGCTAACACCGTAGGGGGCAGTGTTTTGGGCAAAGGAAAAAATGGGCTAGCCATATCAAAATATTTTTTTGAAATAATGGAAGCAAACGGAATTCCGACGCATTATCTGGGTGCAGACCTTGAACAGGGCCTAATGAAAGTCCGACAAGTCACAGTTCCGGCGCTTGAATTTGTGTTACGCTACTTTACCGCAGGCAGTATGTGCCGCAGATTTACACTCGAAAAAGGCATCCCGTTTAACCCGCCCTACCTCGAAGTCACACTCAAAGACGATGCTCAGGGAGACCCCCTTATCAGCGAAAGATTATGCCTCATGAAAGGTTTACTAAAAGAGGGCGAATATAACAAAACGCTAGACACTTTAGTCAAAGTGGGGGAGGTCCTGCAAAAGGAACTAAAAGGACTGGGTTTAACCCTGATAGATTTTAAAGTAGAATTCGGCTTTGATGAAAATCGCAAAATATACATCGCAGACGAAATCACACCCGATATTTGGCGCGTACAAGACGAATTTGGCAGCATACCCAACCAAATTGATTGCGCAAAACTGATTCTAGATAAAATAGAGGCAAAAAATGCCCGCCCCAAGGTTGTTTAAACAACCTCCAATTTATTTATTATCGGTAAATAGACACAGCTTTTAGATCAGTACAAACCATTGTTGAGTTAGTGGTTGTTAAGTTTTGGGTGGTCAAGTTTATGGTTTAAAGCCGTTTATGAGATGTTTGATTCGTTGGGTGGTTGTTTTGCTGTTTTCAATTTGGTACCATCTAGCGGTATAATCATCGAGGCATTCGGCTGTTTTTGTGTCTCGAAGTATAAGTTCAGGTTCTCCAAGTATTTTGACGAAGTAAATTATTAGTTTTTTTCCCTCTTCGGTGGGGTCAACTGAGAGTGTAACAGATATTGGAGAAACGGTAAGATAAAATCGGGACATTTGTGATCGGATTTTGTGGACCGCAACACCCCAAAACTGGGTTATACCGGGCATAGAGTCGATTTCGTGGACGGTTTTAAAAGTGTAGCTCATTTTAGGTTGTCTCCTCCTTGAAGTGCAGGGTTCCTTGGGCTTGGGTGTTCATGTTTAAGTCCGATTCCCGTCACCTTTAAAACATAGATACAACATATAAATATTATCAACAAATATTTTTCATAATATTATACGCGGTTTCAACAATCATATCCAAAGACGTGTGCAACCATATATCGAAATAGACAGAACCTGCAAACAAACAGTACAGCCATAAATAAACCAAACAACAACACCGCCACTACACACATTTATTAAACCATAACCAAAGAAATCTAAGGATCACACATGTCAAGCGCAGAAATCGCAGTACAAGCATTTCGAAAATTAGAACGCGAAGACCTAAGAATCCTCCACATAATCGAAGCCGCAATGGCAAAACGCGAATTCGTCCCCATCGAACAAATCCACAAATACGCCAAAGTTCCACTCGAACGCGTCACATACACAATAGACAAACTTGACAAACTAAACTTAATCTACAGAAAACACGGCGCATACACCGGCTACACCCTAAACTACACAGGCTACGACTGCTTAGCCATAAATGCACTGGTAAAATCCGAAATCATAACCTCATTTGGACAAACCCTAGGCGTGGGCAAAGAAGCCGACGTCTACGACGCCCTGAGCCCATCAGGACAACGCATAGCCGTCAAATTCCACAGATTAGGCCGAATCAGCTTCCGACAAACCCGACGCAAACGAGGCTACATCCGAGAACACTCATCATGGCTGTTTCAATCACACCTAGCCGCAGAAAAAGAACACCAAGCCATGAAACTAGCCTATGAAAAAAACGTTTCAGTACCCCAGCCGCTTAGCCAAAACCGCCATGTCATAGCGATGGGTATGATTGAAGGCGGCGAACTCTCACGCTACAAAGACATCGGCGACGCCAAAAAAGTTCTGCGAGAAATCCTACGCAACCTCAAAAAAGCCTACCTCAAAGCGCACATAATCCATGCAGACCTTAGCGAATACAACCTTATCCTACAACCAGATGGACACATACTGATTATTGATTGGCCGCAGGCAGTTAAAACCGACCATAAAAACGCAAAAGAACTACTCGAACGAGACCTAAAAAATATATTAACGTTTTTCAGCCGCAAATTCAACTTGGAACTATCGGCAGATGAAGCTTACAAATATGTAATTGGGGAAGCTAAAAAGCTACCCCTTTAATGCAAGTTTGTGTTTAACACAATATAGAGTATGTTGTTTCCGCGAAGAAGCACATTACCATAGTTAGTCATAGGCTGGTCTTCTTTACACTCTGTTGCGCCTTCCAAGAGCAGGTTCATATGTCCATCACACTTAATCATTTTGCCCTTGTATTCATAGCCGTTTTTGAGGACAACTTCAATGTTGCCATGCAATTGTTTTATGAGAACGTTTAATGGTTTTTTACTTGGTTCCATCATTGACATTATGGGATCCCTGTCCATTCCAGTTGATATCTCAAGAACCCCTCTCCAAATATAAAAGCCTTATGAAAATATAACCCCAATAGACGCCGTATTAGCCATCTTTCACCCAATTATTCCACTTAATTTCGTTTTCCACACATAATTATAGCCGGGTACCGCTTTTCAACTGCTACCCACACCAAACTCGACATAGCCTATAGCATACAGATGTAACCAGTCTACTAGCGGATTCAAGCAATAGACTAAACAGTCAATAGAGTAGAGAAGACAATTAAATCAACACCTACAACGATAGGCGCTATTTCCACCATCAATACTTGAGGACAAAAAGGAAAGTTGGAAAATATTATATTTTTCTCACCAATGACACCAAGGCAACCAATAGAAACGCTATACCGGTCCAGAATAAGTTGCCGCCGGTTAGGAAATACACCACTATAGCTACAAGGATAGCAGGGATGAGTATTATCAAGAATTTTAAGAAAACTATAATGATTAAACCAATAACTACTAGAATTATCAAGGCTACTATGGCCGCACCGGCAAATCCAAAACCGTCTAGTATTGCGTAGACGACTGCAGCAAAGAAGGGTATTAACGGTATTAATTCCATTTGTTTTTCGCCTCAGAGAAGAAAACAGGCGGCAGGTAATATGTTTTTGGGAGAACAGATACAACTTGGGCTATGCCATTCTTCCTCGTAGTTTTGCGATAACTTCATCCTCGACCCATTTTTCACCTTGGATTGTTAGTTTATAGTCGGGTTTGTTGGGGTCAGGTTTGAAGACTTGGCCGCGTTTAGTCATTTCATTGAGGCGTGCGGGAACCATCGCTTTTATACCGCTGGATTCTAAGAGTTTTTGCACCTGTGCGGCAGTGTTTCGCCGGTCATCAGATGCATAGAGGATTAGGCCAACAGATTCGTAGTGGGTAAGACTTTCTCTTGTTACTATAACGGGGCCCTCGGTGGTGGGTTCGATAATACCTCTTAGCTGAGCACCGGATTGGGTTAGACGGTTAGACACAAAATCGGAGAGGGTTTCGACAAAATTCTCAGGAATACTCCCCATCATGTCAAGGATTTCCTGGGGGGAGTCTCCCTCAATTACGACTTCACCAAAGGGAGTTTTGATGCGTGCTTCGATACGTTTCACAGCCATTCCTCTTCTAGGTATATGCGTGACATGTTTTTAGGATTTACGGCAAACCACAGCTTTAGTTAATCTGTAAACTGAATTTTCTACAGATATCGCATGGATCCGTAAGTTTTTGTGTTTAGCAACAGGCATCAGAGTACTCACAAATAGATGCCGTCAAAACGAGGAGTCTAAAGTAAAGTTGTCTTAGACTGAGTAGAAAAGGGCAGTTTCTAAGTGTACACTAAAAGGCTTTGAAATGTTGATTTCTATCTTAGGGGGCTTGTTTGTAGATGAAGATGAAGTAGGTTTGGTTGTCTTGGGTATATTTGATAAAGGTTGTAAAGCCGGTTTTGTTCATGTTATCTATGAATAATGAACGGCGTTTGTCGGGGGTTAGGTTAGTTACATTAATGTATTCGGTTGTTTGGCTGGTTTGTGTAGCTTTTTGGTTGGTGTTTATTTTGATCGCCTGTTTAGTTAAGTACACTCTTTGGTTTTTTAGTACATTGTACTATTTATAATGTATTATACTTTTGATAAGCAAATGCTAAGTCACTATGTGGATCTCTTGCGGAACAAAGCACACATCATGTTTGGAAAAGGGGTCATTGAAACCATACTGTACCTCAAAAAAATGGAAAA
Organism: Candidatus Bathycorpusculum sp.; assembly: GCF_009778815.1. Classification (NCBI taxonomy): domain Archaea; kingdom Thermoproteati; phylum Candidatus Bathyarchaeota; class Bathyarchaeia (SeqCode); order Bathyarchaeales (SeqCode); family Candidatus Bathycorpusculaceae; genus Candidatus Bathycorpusculum; species Candidatus Bathycorpusculum sp. The sequence continues at coordinate 7,703 of NZ_WRFL01000020.1, read as the reverse complement.
AGCTGGGTATTACGAACTCTACAAACAGGGTTTTGTCATAAGCAGACAAGCCTTTTCGAACTTACTCAAACTCATTGAGGGGCAGGGCATAGCAGATAGAAAAATGCTTGAGGGTCGCCCACCCAGAGTTGAATATAGCCTCACAATCAAAGGTAAAGAAATTGCAATGGCACTAAAGCATCTAGAAGAAATCCTCTGACACTTCAGCACCGCAATCCGCTTACAAAGTTAGCCTACAGCGTTCTTTAAGAGCTTGGAGACCAAGTCGGGGCTGGCTTTTCCACGAACCTCCTTCATAACAGCACCCATAAGCATACCCATCGCATTTTTGCCCAGCTTTTCAATTTGCACTTTATTAGCAACGACTATACGATCAATTATAACAGCGAGTTCAGTTTCGGTAAACATCTTAAAGCCCAATGCACTAACAGCGTCTGAAACGGTTTTGTCCTCGTTTTTAGCCAACCAACTAAACACATCTGCGATGGCTTCTTTGGCAAGTTCGCCACAGCCAACAGCTCTAAAGATACAACTGATTTGCTCATCGGTAACCTGAGCCGTGGGTATACCGTCTCGTTGAAGTGCTTTTATGGTCTCGGTTAGAAAGGCTGCAATGGTGGCAACTGATACGCCGCTTGTTTGGGCGATTTCTTCGAAGAGACTTAGATATTCGGAGTCAAGGAGTTGTTTGGTGAGTTTTTCGTTTAGGCTGTATTGTTTGCTGAGGCGTTGGAATTTTTTATCGGCGGATTCGGGCAGATGAGTTTGTATGGTTTGTACTAATTGGGGGGTTAGGGGTTGGGGTGGGATGTCGGTTTCGGGGTACATGCGAGCGGCGCCGGGGCGGGGGCGCATGTAGCGGGTGGTGCCATCGTCTTTGGCTGTGCGGGTTTCTTGGGGAATGCCTAGGCAGGCTTCTTGGGCGCGGGTTATTACTGCTTTGAGGGCGTCTTGGCTGTTTTGGGCTGTGTCAGCTACAAAGACAACGGCATCAGTGGGGTTTGCTTGTACTACTTCGCGTAGCAAGGTGATTTCTTGGGGGGTGATGCCATAGTTTGCAAGGGCTTCATCGGTGTGAAATATACCGCCGACGCGGCCCCAGAATTTGGCGCGGTCACTGAGTTCAGATCCAAAGCGGAAGTTGGGCATCAACTCACGCCCCGTCAACCCTGCAAATCCTATGAGTTTTACAGCAAAAACGGTTTGGTTTTTGTCGAGGGCTTTGCGTAGAACTTTACTTTTTGTTGCTTCAAAGATGTTTGTGACCTCAACCAGTTCAGCTTTGAGTGTATTTGGGGTTATGTTGTGATTGGCAAGTTCGTCTTTTATGGCAATTAAACCCAGCTGGCGTTGGGCCTCATATTCTACAACGGTTGAGATTAGATCTAGAGTTTGTACGCCTTTGATTTCAATTAGTGCACCGTTGGGTAGGGATACGTTTAGGTCTTGGCGAATTGTGCCCAAGCCGCGCATGACTTTGCCTGTGTCGCGCAGTATGCGTCCGATGGCAAATGCGACTTCTTGGGCTTCTTGGGGGGAATAAATCACAGGTGCGGTGGTGACCTCAATTAGGGGGATGCCTAGTCGGTCGATGCGATAGCAGGTGGTTTTGTCTTCATGGGTGGCGGTTTTGCGGGCGGAGTCTTCTTCAAGGCTGGCGGCTTGCATGGGTATGGTTTTGCCGTTGACCACTATCCAGCCGTCTAGGGCGATAATAGTTGTGCGTTGGAAGCCGGTGGTGTTTGAGCCGTCGATAACGGTTTTGCGCATAACGTGAACTTCGTCTACGGGTTGCATGTTCATCATAAGTGATGCCGTCAACACGACCTCAACGGCATCCATGTTTATGGGATGCGGCGGTTCCTCATCCATCTCGACTAGGCAACTGCTGGTGCGGTTAGCTTCATAGAGGATTTTGTTGCCTTTTTGAAACTCGAAATATGCGGCAGGATCAACTTGTCCAAGTTCGCTCTGTGTGGGGCGCAAACGGCGCAAAAATGTGATGTCGGGTTCTTCTTTGAACAGTTCAGGTGAGCAGCTACAGAACAGTTTGCTGTTAACCTTTAGTTGTTGGTGGATTTCTAAGCCGACTTTTAAGCCGATTTTAGTGTAATCAAGAGAGGGTTTAGACATTAGGGTTTGCCTCGTAGTGGAGTTTTTCTTCTTGGGGTAGGGTGCGGGTTAAGTATTCGCCTGCAATGTTGGTTTTTAGCAGGGTGATAACTTGTTGTGGATCCTCGGTTTGTCCTAAGGCCCACATCAGCTTGACTAGGCCTGTTTCAGGGAACATGTCCTCGAGGGGAACCACGCCTAAGTTAAGTAAGTCGCGGCCTGTGTCGTAGATGTTCATATTGACTCGTCCCCAGATGCACTGGGAGGCCATTGCAACCACTACACCTTGGGCTGTGGCTCGTTTGAGGCTCTCAAAGCAGAATTTGCTCACATGACCCAAGCCTGAGCCCTCTAAGAGGATGCCGCGTGTGCCGCGTTCGAGATAGAAATCAATGATTGCGGGGTCAAGGCCGGGGTAGAATTTGATTAGGGCGACTTTGTCGCTGAAATTGGGTTTTAAGACGAGTTGGCGGTTGGGATCGCGTTTGTGGTAGTTGGTTGTGGTCATGTTAACTTGGAGGTTTTGTATTTTTGCTATGGGTGAGTCATTGATGGAGTGGAAGGTGTCTCGGCGGCTTGTGTGGCATTTGCGCACTTTTGTGCCTCGATGCACCGCTATGGCGGCATCGGAGATTGTGTCATGCATTGCTAAGCCTACCTCGGCAAAGGGTGCTTCCCCTGCGGCTTTAACCGCGCCTATGAGGTTGGTTGCGGCATCGCTGCTGGGGCGATCAGAAGAGCGTTGTGCACCAACGAGGATAACAGGTACGGGTAAGTTTTGTAGAGCAAAGCTCAGTGCGGCTGAGGTGTATGCCATGGTGTCGGTACCATGTGCGATGACAACGCCGTTTGTGCCCTTTTGAATTTGTTGAGCGACTTTGGTTGCGAGTTCGCTCCAGTCTTGTTGGCGCAGGTTCTCACTGTAGATGCTAAAGACGATCTCAGTGTCCACCTGGGAGATATCGGCGAGTTCAGGCACCACACCGTAGAGATCATTAGCCGACATGGCAGATCGGACTGCCCCTGTGCGATAATCAACCCGGCTAGCGATGGTTCCACCAGTACTCATGATAACAACATGTGGAAGTGAGGGGTTTTGTTTTGGCAGAGGAGGAGACGCAAAGGTGGGTTTGGTGCCCTGGCCGATTTTTTGCACTGAGAGATCGTCTGTGGCTTGGATGCCTATGTTGTAGCCGCTTGGCATCTTTATGATAATAGCATCTCCATCACCAAAGCGGGGAATCAAAATGCCCTCATAGGTTTTGTTTTTGCGTGTAAGTTTTATGATATCGCCGACACTGCAGTCTGCCTCTTTTAGCAACTCAAGTGCCTTGCCTCTATAACCTGATGCGTCTAGTTCACTCATCTGTCTTTAGCCTCTTTGAAACATAAACTCCATCACGCTCATAACCCAAGCGCATGTAGTATCGCCTTGTTCCTAGCGCACTAATAACTAAAAGCTTTTCCCGCTCATGGTTCCTTGCAATACGCTCAGCCTCTGCTAAGAGCACCTTGCCATAGCCTCTATGCTGCCACTCTCCATCAGGCCGTCCCCCAACAGGGACCAGGGGACCATAAACATGCAACTCACGAACTATAGCTGAGGGAACTTGGGTGATTTCGGGTCGGTGAGCATATGATGAGGGAATGCGCAACCGTAAATAGCCCAGCAATACATCGTTTTTGGGGTCTTCGGCTGATATGAAAACCTCGGTGCCCTCAGATGCCTCATATTGCTGGGTTAGGATTTGGATATTTGCTATCTCAGGTTTGATGTGGTCAACTTGTAATCTGTGGCCCACTTCACGGCAACGGATACATTGACAATGCAGGCCTTGCTGGGCGAGTTTTTGTTGGGCGAGTTCTCGAAGATTACTTTTTTTCACGCCTGCCAAAATAAGACCCGCAGGAATATCGCGTTGAACCCGCATTACCCGCACCCATTTTGGGATAAATTTTTTGATCTCAGCAATTACCTCTGCAGCTTGCTCGGTTGTATAGGGATGATAGGTGCCGTTTTGGTACCATTGATTGGCTTTAGTGCCCTCAATGGCTAGGCAAGGATAAATTTTTATCATATCAGGCATAAATGCGGGGTTAGTAAAAATTTGTTGAAAGATTTCTAGGTCTTTTTTTGGGTTGCTCCCCGGCATGCCAGGCATTAGGTGATAAACGATTTTTAAGCCGGCGTCTTTAGCTATACGGGTAGCCTCAATCACATCTTGGGTTGTGTGTGTTCGACCTACTAACTGATAAATTTCGTCATTAGGGTTCTGCACGCCTAATTCGATGCGGGTGACGCCCATGTCAAGCATGATATCGATGTGGGGTTGTTTTGCCCAATCAGGACGGGTTTCAACAGTTATGCCAACATTGCGGGTTGCGCTGATTTCTGCGTTGGCTTTGGCCTCTGTGAGGTCCACTGAGGGTTTGCCTACAATCCCATCTAGGCAGCGTTGGATAAACCAGGTTTGGTACTCTATAGGTGTAGCGGGGAAGGTTCCGCCCATAATAACGAGTTCGATTTTGTCGACTTTATGTCCGATTTGGGTTAGCTGTTCAATGCGGCTTGTGACTTGGCTGTTTGGATCAAAGCTGTTTTGGGTGCCACGCATGGCTGCGGGTTCGTGGCCGGTGTAGCTCTGAGGGGAACCTAAAGTGGGTCCGCCGGGGCAGTAAGCGCAGGGTTCAGGCTGGGGACATGGATAGGGTTTAGTCATAACGGCAACCACAGTGACACCGCTTATGGTTCGTGTGGTTTTTCGCTTTAGAAGCGGCAGGAGCAGAGGTGTTTCTTTGGGTGTGAGTTGGCTTATCAAATCGGCACTTGAGGGAACTTTTTCTAGGTGATGTTTACCTGCAATTTTGATTTTTAGGCGGTTAACATCTTCTCGGGTAGGAGCTGACATTGCGAGAAGTATTTCGATGATTTCGCGGAGCGCAACTGTGTTTGTCAAGATTTAGATAACCCAAATATTGTTAATACTAGAGTAGATAACTACACCGGTTTACACTATAAAATTTACTTTGGTTAAAAGCCCAAGTACACCTAGATAATGGTGGAAAGAAATAAAAGTGGTTTAAAGCTTACATCCAGTTTTGCCCGGGTTTCCGCTGCAGAACAACACGTTTTTCATAGTTGCGTCTGCTACGGTTTTTAGGGCTTGGAGAAGTCCTTTCACGAGCCTCAATTTTAGGAGTTTGATTCCTTACTTTCCCGGCTTTTGAGAGTGAACCGTGAGTTGGCATTGTTTTACATCCTTTTTCACAATAAACATTGAGGACACACTTAAACCTTTAGCCCAAAAACCATGAACAAACCAGACAACCACACACATCAAAGACAAAAACAAATTTAGGTGCAACTCTAAAAAAAGTGGAATATGGACGGCATAGCCGATTGATTCCCACCAGTTTTACAGAGTACTCCAAGTCTATTGTTGACCTGGTTCATCTGACAGACCTTGAGCAGGCACCCGTTTGCTGTTGGACCTACTGTGCCACACAGCCAGGCACCACAATGTGCATGTCCAGCCCATTAGAGCAGAGTCTTTCACATATCGATTTTACCGCTGTTTTAACCGCATGCTTCAATGCTCCAATGCATTGCATCAGCGATCTGCATAGAACTATTTAGCACTGGACCGATTTAAATTTTACGACAAATATAGCACAAAATAACACATTAGTGCACCAATTAAAACAAAATGCCACCTAACACAAACAACCCCAAAAACCCAACCCAAACCACAACATCAAGACAAACCGCACCCTCAAAAACCAACCACAAAAAAACATAACTAGAAAAACAAAAACAATAACCAACCCGATTGCGTTGCAACCAACCATCAAAAAGTCACATCACATCAAAAAAAGAAAAACAATGCAACCTACAGGACTCTAAGAGGGCAACAGAAAGCAAGCTCTACAGTTTTGGTCGGCAACGTATTTATTTGTAAAAGTAATGGATAGTAACCTATTATGTGCAGGGGTCGCCAAGCCAGGTCAACGGCGTAGGCTTCAGGAGCCTATCCTGCAGAGGTTCGTGGGTTCGAATCCCACCCCCTGCACCAAACAAACATGTCTGGTTCTCTTCCTCAAACTTCGGCTCAAAAAACCCAAAAAACAAAACCAAAATCTTCGCCTTTAAAAATCCCCGAACATACAAGGGACATGTTAACAAACAAACCAATACACGACTACGCCCAACGCATAAGGCGAAACCGACACAACATACAACAACTCCCAAACGGAACATTAGGTTTGCAGTTTTTAGACCACCTAAACGCATTAGGATTATCCCTCGGCAGAATCTCAAAATGTAGCTCCCACATGCCCGTATTATTGCGCATAATTGATGGTGCAGACATTAAAGCTATGAATAAAACAGACATAGAACACATAGTAGCCAACATAAACAACCGACCAAACAAAGAATCCACAAAAGCCGACAACAAACTCTTACTACGAAAACTGGTTCAATACGCCAAAACAGGCAGTTGCGCCAAAAACACCCCCATACCCCCCGAAGTAAACTGGATAAGCTTAACAGTGAAAGAAAAAAACCCCAAAGTCACCCCCGAAAACCTACTCACCCAAGAAGAAATAACCGCCATACTAAAAGCCGTCACAAACAAACGCGACCGCGCCATCATATATGTACTCTTCGAAGCCGCCCTACGCCCCAGCGAACTACTAACCATGCGCAACAGCAGTGTAATCTTCAAAGAAGAATACTGTCTCATAGCCGCAAACGGGAAAACAGGCATAAAACGCATACCTTTGGTCACCTCAAGCAAACCCCTACTACAATGGCTACAAGAACACCCCAACAGAGACGACCCCCAAGCACCCCTATGGTGTTCCCTAGCAGTTAACCACACAGGCGAACGACTAAGCTATACACACTTCTGCAAAATAATAAAAAACCTAGCCAAAAAAGCAGGACTAAAACGAAACGTCTGGCCATACCTCTACCGCCACACCTCTCTAACAGCTATGGCTAAAGTGTTTACTGAAAGCCGTTTGGAGCAGTTTGCTGGCTGGACATACGGAAGCAAAATGACGCGGCGATACGTACATTTTTCTGCAAGGGACTTAGAGGATGCAATGCTAGAACTACATGGACTAAAGATACCTTCAAAGGCTGAAGGATTAGCTAAACTGGTCGAGTGCCCACGATGTAGCAGTAAAAATCCTTTTGGAGACACCAGATGCACCACCTGCGGCATGATACTAGACAAGGGTACGGCACTACGCTTTGAAGAAACCGAAAAACAAAGAAAAGAGATGCTTGAAGAAAAGAACACGGCATTACAGCTAAGACTTGAAAAACTAGAAGGAACTATTTCAGCTCTTCTAACGGTCTCGCCTTTGCCTCAGCGCAAACTGTAGGCTGTTCTTTGGCAAGTTTTTTCAGCTCTCCAAGCTCCCTTAAAATTTCCTCTAACACTTTTTTATCCACAGTAACATATTGCTTTGACCGCATTATAAATAAGTGTTGATTGTATATGTTAACACGTGCTTAGTTATGAATAAAAAGTACAGTGTTAACTTGACCAAAGATGAGCGTTGGATAATTTTTGAGACAA
>NZ_WRFL01000019.1:0-32814 GCF_009778815.1 Candidatus Bathycorpusculum sp. | reverse complement strand
GATTTTGACCATGTTTTTAGTTGGGTGGGTGCGGTATTTTTGGAAAGGTGTTTTGCAGAGTTTGGGTGGTGAGGTAGTGTGTCGTAAGATAACTCGGGTGGGAAATTATTTTGGGACAAGACAGAATAAATGAATACACACCATTTAGCAAAGACCCTCAACCTAAACCCCAAAAAACACACCAAACACCATGCTTTTATCATAATCGCATTAATGGCCCTAAACCTGTTCGCAGCGGTTTCTCTAACCCAAGCACAGGTCACGGTATCCACATCATCATCAACAGCAACAGCGGCAGGGGTTGCATCGGCTCTGCATACAAACGGAGCCTATATTCTTGATACTAACGGAAACTCGGTTTATCTGCGTGGTATGGGTCTTGCTGGATTTGCACCAAACCTTATCCTCTGGGACCAAGACACAACTGATAGCTGGAGTAACCAATGGAACTACCACCCCCAAGAAACCATGGAACAAACCTTTAAAACCCTAAAAGACCAATGGCACCTAAACTATATCCGCGTCTTTATCTACCCCAGCTGGTACTACCGCGACAACATCACCCCCGCCCAAGAAGACCCAATCAGCTACTCCGCTCAAACAACCCCCATTAGCATCAAAGCCTATCTCCACACCCTAATTCAAACTGCAGACAAATACGGTCTATATGTTGATCTTGTCCCCTACATGCTCACACCTTCCGCAAGCAGTTTCGGTGGAGACCCCTACGCAAGCCAAGGATACGGCTGGCAAGGCCTACCCCTAGAAGGCTGGGACGAACCCGCACAACGCTTCCTAACCGATGCAGGCTACAGCAACGGCAAAGAACTTGAATTCTGGCACTGGTTCTGGACCGATATAGCAAACACCTACAAAAACTACCCCAACGTCATCTTTGAAGCCTGGAACGAACCCAACCTAGGCACTGACAACGACGCCATACCCCAAGGCTACATGCAATACCTCAAAACCATGTACAGCGCTATCCGCACAACAGGCGCCACAAATCTAATCATGATGCAGTGGCACATGGGCTGGCACCCAAACACCTGGGGCAACGACCTAAGCTGGACAAACCAAATCACAACCGCCATACCCCAAGCAACAAATCTAGTGTTCACAACTCACCTCTACTACTACGCACCCACTGATCTTACAGCCTACTGGAAAACAGACTACGACGGACTCAAAACCCAACTAACCACTGCAATCAAAACCATGGGCGTCAACGCACCCCTAGTCATAAACGAACAAGGCTCCTGCCTAACAAAATCAAACAACAAACAAAACGACTACACCTGGTGGCAAAACCTCCTAAAAGCCCAATACGACCTAAACATCGGCGCAGGCGCATACTACTGGCTAAGCGACACAGGCCTAGGCAACATCTACTCCGGCGAAACCATGCTCACAAACCACTACACCCCAAACACCATGGGCCAAACATACATCAACACATACAACACCAAACCCACCACCACCCCACCACCAACAACAATAAAACCTACCGAAACACCCACAAAACCAACTGAAACACCCAAACCCACCGCCGCCGCAACAACTACCCCTCAGCCAACTTCCCAACAACCCCAACTAACTATTCCAACAATACCCTCACTGCTCCCCCAACCAACCCAAACACCAGCCGCAGCAGCTATCCCCCAACCCCCAGCCTCAACATCACCACAAACAACCCCAACCCCAGCCTCCTCAACTACCCCTGTACCCCTAGAGAACCCAATTCAAAACATCATCTGGGGATACCTCTACAGACACTGGCTAATCTTCTACTGGCCCCAAAACAACGCATGGTATATATCCCGATGGTAAACACCATCTTTTCCCTTTTGTTTAACTCTATTTATTTTTCAAGTTGACCCTTCATAAACCCAGTTGCCCAAGCGGTATGCTTAAACCCAAAATGCAATGGCAATAAAAACATCTGTTTTTGGCGCAAAAACCTATACGCCGCAAACGAATAAAGCACCCCAGTAACTAACCCCGCCATAGGTGACATCCGCGGAAAAGAAAAACCCTCCCGAGTCTGCACAAAACTTTTTTGACAACCATACCCATACCAAAAATATTTCCTCCAAAGATCTCTAGGCGTAGATAAGCCGCCATGTAGCTCATAGAATTCTGCAGCATTAGCCTCAAGCTGCCACCCCGCCTTTCTTATACGCAAAACTAAATCCGTATCCTCCCCCGCACCTTTGATGCTCTCATCAAACCCCCCAGCCTGCAGCACAGCAAGAGTGCGAAAAGTCGTGCCGCCTGTACCCACAAGCTTATCTGTTTTCCAAAGAAAACTCTTGGGCCTACCAAAACTCTTCTGATTAACAATATGAGGCGCAATTTCAAGATTTAAAATACTATTGCCCAAAACCAGCTTGAAGACCCCAGCAGTTATCCCCACCTTGAGATTCTTCTGCATAACTCCAACTTGCACTCTTACATAACCAGGCGTTAGGATCTCATCGGCATCAACAAAGAGAATGAATTCCCCATCAGCATTTTTCACAATACAGTTTCGCGCATGCCCTAAACCCTGACCAGAAGTTCTAAACGCCTTTACTCTGCTACCCAACATAACCCTATAGCGGCTAATTATCTCAGGCGTTCTATCTTGACTGCCATCATCAACAAAGATAATCTGAAGCCTTTCTTGAGCATAATCCTGCACAAGAATACTCTCCACAGCATCTGAGAGAAAAGCCTCACCATTACGAACACAAATACCCACCGTCAAAAGCGGATCCATGCAATCGCCTAACCAACCTCAAAAAACAAACCACAACAAACCACAAGTCCCATAGACCGATCAGCCAACCAGTTAACTGCCAAGCAGACATACCAAAATATGCTAAGGGCTAGTTGAGTTTGTGGCCATATCCGTTTAGATGCGCATTACAAAAACCGTAAAACCAAGCTATACGCTTGTAGGTATAGTGCATCGGCAGCAAGAAAAACGCACTGTTATGCGTTAACAGATACGCGCCAGGAGCGCGCAGTATGCCTGCTATAAACCCTGCCATAGGGGTCATTTGTAAAAGATTTACCGAGCATGGGTCTTTGTGGTAGATGTAGTGTCCGCCGCGCCCATACCAAACATATTGGTTCCAAAGCGACTGCCAAGAAGCCCGAGTGGACTCAGTGAATCTCTCCTGAGTCATTGCTAACTGCCAGCCCTTTGTTCTAACGCGATAAGCTAAATCAGTATCCTCAGCAGCACCATTTATTTTGGTGTCAAAGCCGCCGACTTGACGAACGGCTTCCACGCGATAGATTGCGCCCTCAGCTCCCGGTAAAAAACCATATTTAGATGCCCTGCCAGGACGGCCAAAAACCGAATCCACCGCATAAGCAACATTTTCCAGATCCGCCGCTAATCCATGACCAATATGGAGTGTATAGGTTCCACCGGCAATTCCAACGTCTGGGTTTTGTTCCATAAACAAAACTTGATTCTCCAAATAGTCAGGCGCAAGAATCATATCCGCATCAAGCCAAACAATGTATTTACCGCTGGCTTTCTCTATAACCATCTGACGAGCAATACCTAACCCCTGAGTTTCTCGAAAAATCTGTATCTTACCAAAACCCGATTTGAGCTTGGCTTTAATTATCTGCAAAGTACCATCTTTACTGTTACCATCAACCACAATTACCTCAATATTGTGTGATGGAAACGTCTGCATACAAAGACTCTCCAGCGCTGTTTTGATGATTGCGGCACCATTTTTTACACACAGCCCCACCGTAACCCCAATCTGCGAATCCAAACTATCCCCTCAAATTCAAATAAACTCAAAATTACACGCTTGCTTGGTTGGTGTTGGTGTTGTTGTTAGATTAGTTGTTTTTCTTGGAGCATTTGTTTGTTTAGAGCAGAGCGGGCGCCCTCAACGGGTTTCCAGAATCTAAATTTGCGTTTTGCCAAAAAAGACATCAATGCAGTCAACAAAATAATGTTGTTTTGAATCAGTTCTATTGCGGTTGTTTGGGTTTTTTTAACCGCAAACACCACCCCAAGCACTACAAGTATACCCAGCGCCAAAAAAGGATAGCTAACCATAACTGCTATTGTTAACGCCACCAACACAACTAAGAGCAAAGGGTTGAACAGGTGCAGAATGATCTCAGGTATGGCGATGCGTTTGGGCATCAAAAGCTTACCCTGAATTAGCAGGTTGAGGCATCTTGCCCAGAGTTGTTGGAGATGGCTTGCGCGTCGAATTTTTATGGTGAATTTGTCTTGCCAAGCTGTGGGGCTGATGGTAAAAAAGCCAATTTCGGGAATCAGCAGGGTACGTTTATTGGTTTGGATTATATCCAGAGCGGTTCCCGAGTCATCAGTAGCGTGATTGAATTTGTTTAGCAGACTTTTTTTGTAGGCTGCAAAGCCGCCTTGAAAGAAAAGCGTCGAGTACAGTTTTGACTCGCCTATACGTATTGCCTGAACAGTGTTATTGTAGGTCTGCTCGCCCCGTGTTACCCAGGTGTCACCGGCGTTTAGAAGCTGTTCACGTGCAGTTATGGCGCCAACGCTTGGATCGGAGAGATAGCCAAGCGATTTTTGGAGTATATCTTTGGGCCAAAAACAATCCGCATCAGAAATTATAACAATCTCGGATTGAATAGTTTTTAGAACTTGATTTAAACACCCTGTTTTTCCCAGATGCTCTTGACTATCAAAAACTCTAACTCTAAATTGCAAACGGTGTTCTGAGATGTACTGCGCTACAATTTTTAGCGTGTCATCGGATGAGGCATCATTGACAACAATAACTTCCATCTTTTCAGCTGGATAGACTACTTTGGCAAGATTTTCAAGTTTTAAACCAATAATCTGTTGCTCATTATAAACCGGAATAAGAATAGACACCGAGGGCAAAAAATCAGAGTCGATGTCAAGATCCCATTTTCTCTGCGAACATTGCCTCATATACAAAAAATAGAGACCTGGAACACCAAAAAACACTATCCCCACTCCCACCCAAACAAACAATAGTGGCAGTAGTAGCCAAACCAAACCTAAACCCCCGTTAGCGGCCTTCTCGGAAAACTCGAAACGTCTCTGTTGCCTGCTGTTCCCCCGAGACGCCAATAACCGCCCCACTTAACCCATCTAGATTTGCCAAGTAGCCAACAGCTTCGGCTGGTTTGAGATATCCCGCCGCCAAAACACTCATAGCTATAACCTCCGCACCGCTGGCACGTTTGAGCGCCTCTTCACATTGTTGCTTTGTGGGACACATTTGAAACCCCACCTTGTTAAATGAAGCCGTTAACGTTAACTTGCCTAAATCAATATCCCAATCCCTAAATTTATCAACCAAAATCGAAAAGTTACGTGTCTCAAACCCAGGACGAATATGGCGGCTCTCAAGAAAATCTATATAACCCCTAAAAAGCGTCTCCATATTGAGCGCTAAGGCCATATCAGTAACAATCTCATGAAGCATAAACGCCTCCAACTTTACGTTACTGTTGTTGTTGGCTGAAGAAGCATTTTTTATGCGTGATAACTCGTAGGCTGTATAGGTTTTGAGTAGCGCTAAGAGGTTAAAGCGTGCAAGCCCGCCTATATTTGAGGCAAGGACTTTGGCGTTGGATGAGAAAACCATCTCTTTAGCCAAATTCATAGCTAACCCCGACACACCCCCTGTCTGAGTAGCTTTTCGAACATACTCATAAGCATAAGGCGCAATAGCGTATAGACGCACCTTGGAGGCGTTGGGGTTTTTTTGAAGCTGCTTGATTATTGAAAGGGTGACTTCATCGACACTAAACATAAACCCCTCTGCACCACACTCAACAGCACGCTCAACTATACGAGCTGCCTGTTGCTGAGCACTTTTTTGAGATTGATCCAAACTGCGTTCTCTTGCTTTCTGCTGAGAAAGATGGCTAATACCATGAAAGGGATTATCCCCGACAAACAAACTTAGCTGTTTACTCATTTGCCTGCTGCCTTACCTGCTCTAAAATATAATCCACCTTGAGAGTGTTTTTGAAACTTGATTCAGTGGGTTCTCCTTTGATTAGAGCATGGATGAACTGCTGGTTTTCACGGTAATATTCCGGTCCACCTAAGAGAAAACCCACATTATCAGCCATATCATGACGATACCACCTCTTTGGCACAGAACCACTAAGAGTTAATTTAACCACGTCGTCATTAACATCCAAGGTGCCTTTTGTGCCTTGGATTGATAACCCAAATTCAGGCATACGATAATTGTTTTTGCGCCAAGAAACCTCAAAATGCCCCACTAAGCCCTCTTTGTTGGTAACACTAAAACCTATATCATCCTCTGAACCAAGCGAAATCTGTGAGTTGACTTTTGTTTCTGTGACTTTGAGGTCGCCAAAAAGCCACTCTGCCAAATCAACCACATGCGAACCCAGATCCTCAATAACCCCGCCCCGCGCCTTTGATAACGTAGAACCTGAGGGTGCATCGGCAAAATCTGAGGAAAACGCATAGGCCTCAAAACTCTCCAACTCACCTAGCACTTCTTTTTCTAAGAGCTGTTTAGCTTGATTAAAAGTAACTCCGAAGCGCTTCATATAGCCCACCATGGTGATGCCCTCCTTCTGATGTTGCTCAGAGAGCGCACACAACTCAGCAGAATGACTATAGTTAGAGGTGAGCGTTTTTTCAACAAATATATTCTTCACAAGATCCGCATCATAAATCTGCTTAATTATGCTATAGTGTGACGGTATGGGTGTTAGAACATAGATGGCATCAAGATCCAACCCCGAAAACCCCTCCAAAGTATCGGTGATTTGAGCCCCCCGAAAAGCCCCCTTAGCTATTTTGCGCATTAAGCGGCTCTTATCACACAAAGCCCCAACCTCAACATTAGCAAACGTGCTTAACAGACAAGCATGCATAATACCCATCTTACCCAAACCCACAACACCAACCCTAACCATAGAATCACTCACTACCAAATTATCACACAAAAAAATCAGTAACCTCAAAACTAAACAAAAGGACGCTGGTCAGCTCATTAAAATCTTACACAAACACATATGCATTATTACCGCAACACATTTTGTCTGCTCAATTATTACTGTGCATCTCAGTTCTTATTGTGCATATATGCATAACAATTTTATTCATCTGCATCCGTATTTTTGACTATGAGCCAAATCATAGCGCAGCTTCGTGAAGAATTAAAAGCCAACGCCGACCCCCAAACCCAAGAAGGAGCTAAACGTTACTTCAAAGAACCCATAATCACCTATGGGGTCAAAAATTCTACCACACACCAAATCAGTTGCAAAAACTGGACAAACAACATCAAAAATTTAAGCAAACCCGAGATTTTTGCACTCTGCGAAACACTCCTCAGCTCAGGTGTTATGGAAGAAGCCTTTGTTGCCGCCGAGTGGTTGCCAAAAATCGTTGACCAATTCCAACCAGACGACCTGATTACTTTTGAACGCTGGATTGATACCTATATCGACAATTGGGCTAAATGTGACACTTTTTGCAACCACACCGTGGGCGATTTCATGATGAAATTCCCCCAACAAGTGGGTACCCTTATGGTTTGGGCAAAATCCCCCAACCGCTGGCTCAGACGCGCCGCCGCAGTAACACTCATCGTCCCCGCAAAAAAAGGTCTATTCTTAGATGAGTCCCTTAAAATCAGCGACCTGCTTCTAACCGACACAGATGATTTAGTACAAAAAGGATATGGCTGGCTGCTAAAAGCCCAAACAGAAAAACACCCCACCGAAATCTTAGCCTACGTTATCAAAAACAAATCAACCATGCCCCGAACAGCCCTGCGATACGCAATTGAAAAACTACCCAAAGAACAAAAAACCCAAGCCATGAAAAAAGCCTAACCCTCTTGAAAGCCCCAAGCATATCCACATAAAATCTGAATTTAGTATATTAGCTGGTGGCAATTTTTGAGTGATACTGGTGCCTGTGATAGTGTATTGTGATTTGGCTGGACCTCTGTCAGCTATGGATCTGTGAGCCAAAAAATTTATTATCCATCGACAGTTTCAAATGGGAAGAGGTAAGACAGATGTTTGAATATAAAAGTGAAGTTTTAACAACAAACATAAAATGGGTCGATGACAAAACTAACGAGACAGACATAGCTCGCCTTGATGAATTAATCAACAAACGAACCCAAGAAGGCTGGGAACTTGTCACATATTCCTATATGGCAAATGGAATCACTGCACATCTACACAGCGCCATATTAATTACCTTTAGAAAAGAAAAGTAGCATATGTAGTTCTGGCCACGCAAATGAAATTTACTCTCATTTGGCCAAACACAACAACCCACTACAACCCTGCATAAACACTTACCAAGCTAAATACACACAAATTACACAGTTAACGTACATGATTCGGTAGCCCGTTAGGTCTCAAGGGAAAAGCTTTCTGTTAAAATTCGCTTCATTATGCCTAATCCATGTCTGAGTTTGAGTTTTTTTTCTCCCATTCGGTTTCGATAGTCTATGGGCACTTCCATGATGCCATATCCTCTGCGCTCCACAATAGTGTTCATTTCTGCTTCTACATCAAAGCCCTTGCTTTTGGGTTTCCAGCCGTCTAAGGCTTCGGTTCGCACTACCCGCAGACCCGAGAGTGGGTCTCCTAGGTTTACTCCATTCATAACCAGCTGAGCAAAAGCCAAGAGTTTGTTGCCCACATAGAAGGGGTTGGTTATTGTTTTTGAGAGATTGTATTGGCCTTTGAAACGATTCCCAATAACCATACCCACATGTGGATTAGCTTCTAAGATCTCGACCATCTGAGGAATGTACTGTGCGGGGTAGGTATAGTCGGCATCAGTGAAGACAATATATGGAACTTTTGCGGCCATTGTTTTAATACCCTGAAACATGGCGGCCCCTTTACCTATGCCCTCTTGGAGCATAACGTCTGCGCCCCTGTTTTTGGCTATCTCGATGGTTCGATCCACACTGTTGCCATCAACCACAACCATGTAGGGGTTATTTAGAATTTTTTGCATCTCATCTATGGTTGGCCCTATGCCTTCTTCCTCATTTAATGTTGCAATAATCACAGATATGCTTGAGCTTAGTTCAGTTACCACAGAAAAAGTCCTCCAAAACCCAGACCGGCGTTAAGAGTTACTCGGGGAAACGAACTTTTAAAGCTCTAAGGATAAGATATCCCGAACAAACCCCAAATGTTCTACTACCACAAAAAACAAAAAAACAACGATATCTCATGGATTACCGGAAACATTGGTTTAGAGGCATTTTGTTCGATGTTAAAAGGTATAGGTTATGGTGAAGAGGTGGAATTTTTCGTCGAGGATGGCATGTATTATTTTCCAGGAGGGTTGGTTGTAGAGGCGGTGAAAGAAAAATCCGAAGCGAAATGGCGGCAGGGCTCCTTTTTTTAGGGATTTTACATAAAGTTTATCTTTATTTTTAAAAATGACCCATAAATGCACTTTTTCACCATAGAGTAGCTCGTTTAGCCATGATGGACTTTGGATATAGCCGTGTTTTGCGACACGTTTTAACTCTCTAACCAAACCTCCCGGGTTCTCTATATGCTCAATTAGGTAGTAGCTGGTTACAAAATCAAAGGTTTTATCTCTAAAGGGCAATGCGGTACAGCTACACATAACAAACGGTTTTCCGCTTGTAACTAAATTTCTCATATTTCGATCAGGCACGGGTTTAACGTTTAAGTCACAGAGCACATTGGCCTTGGGAAAGGGGTTAGATCCACAAGCTATGTCTAAACAAAGAACTGAATCAGTGGGGTTAAAGCCTATGGTTTGGTGAAATTGTTGTTTACCTAATTTGAAGCGGTCTAGCTCAGATTCACGGATGGGAAACCGCTGAGATACCCTATTTTGTTCGTTTTGAGACATAAGTAATAACCAATCAAACCTTAGATGCCGCAATTTTGAGGGTGTCATTTAGGGCTTCA
Organism: Candidatus Bathycorpusculum sp.; assembly: GCF_009778815.1. Classification (NCBI taxonomy): domain Archaea; kingdom Thermoproteati; phylum Candidatus Bathyarchaeota; class Bathyarchaeia (SeqCode); order Bathyarchaeales (SeqCode); family Candidatus Bathycorpusculaceae; genus Candidatus Bathycorpusculum; species Candidatus Bathycorpusculum sp. The sequence goes on along the minus strand of NZ_WRFL01000019.1, from coordinate 22,857 downwards.
CAGATGTGCTGGATGGTCTGTTTGGTTAGCTGATAGTGCATAGGTAAACACATCACCTGCTTTAGCACCCGCTCAGCTGAGGGCATATCACCCATACGGGTCCCATAGGTCTCCATGTAGTAGGGGTGAAGATGACAGGGCGGATAGTAGATATGCCCCGTTTCAATTCCAAATTTCTCTTTAAGCGTCACTGTAGCTTTTTGGCGATTAATTTTCTCTGAGAGTTTTAGAGGATATTTGTAGTAACTATGCCGAATATTTGAAGGAGTCTTAAATAGAGTAATCTCTTCGATATCTTGCAGGGCTTGTTCATACCAGACAGCGATTTGGTTGCGCTTTAGCAAAAACTCTTCTAAATGTTCTAACTGATGAAGACCCACAATGGCTGCAGGTTCACTTAACCGCCAATTATCTCCCAACACCACCATCTGCCGATCAGCATTTTGACCACAGGAACGTATACACCGAGCGGCATCAGCTAATTCTTTATCATTTGTTAGGATCATGCCGCCTTCGCATGATGTCATAACTTTGGTGGGATAAAACGAAAAACAACCCACATCCCCAAATGTCCCCGCTTTCTGGTCATCAAGGGTTGCTCCATGAGCATGCGCACTATCTTCTAGAAGAAACAGACCTTTTTCTCTACAAAATTCTGCGAGTTCTTGTATCTGAGGACAAATCAACCCCGCAATATGCACCACAATAACCCCCACGGTCTTTGAAGTAACTCTACGTTTAGCATCATCTATGTCAATGCAGAGAGTATGGGGATTCATATCTGCAAAAACAGGTTTGCCACCCGCCAAAACCACACTATTAGGCGTTGAAACAAACGTATTGGTCGGAACAATAACTTCTTTGTTCTGCACCCCCAAACATCGCAGAGCAACATCTAGCGCCGCAGAACCCGAACTCACCGCAACACCATACTTAACCCCCGTATAGGCGGCAAATTGATGTTCGAATTCTTGGCTAAACGGTCCATCAGTTAATTGCCCACTCTTTAACATCTGCGCCATATCAGCCAAAATAGCCTCTAAGCTATCACTTGAAAAATAAGGCAAAGCCGACGAAACACTCATCTTTATCTCTCCTCCTCTACCAGGGTTTTCCACCTGTACAAAATAGATAATCTACAACTGAGAGGTTGTCAACAAAACCCTCTGTTGTGGTTTGGGAGTATTTGGGTGGGGTGAATTCTTGGAAAATAAGCTCAATGCCCTGCTTTGTAAAGAGTGTTTGGTTGATGTAGTCTTTGCTGCCTTTACCTGCTAGTTGGATGTTGGCGCCGACTTGTTTGCATTGGTTGACCAGTAACTCGGTTTTTTTGCCCTCAGCACAAAGAGAAGACCCCAAAACCAGCGGTTTATCTATGTTGAGAAATCCCATGATGCCCCTGATGAGGTGCATGTTTAGATCCATTAGATATGTCCATTCTTGCTGGTAGGTTTCTTCAAAAAAATCAGCGAAATCTACCCAGTAGGGCGATTTGCAGTAACTGTGTTTTAGGGTTGCCCAGTGTTTATGTCTCCATCGCGGTTTACTCTGATTGGCAATTTTTGCATCTTTTATGAGCAGAGGATTGTTGGTGTGCTCTATAGGTACACTTAACCACCGTACTCCCTGGGCGGTCATTATTTTATTTCTACTTATGAAGCCTTGACGCTCAAATTGGATATTATCTTCGATGATAAATAGATCGGCCTGTTGCATTTTATCAAAAAATCCCAGCCAAGGCAAATAATTCGGTTGGTGGCCCGCTGCAATCAAATCTAAGCCTCAAGGTACACCTAAATGCTCAATATAGCGTACAACTTCAAAAGCCTCAGCCGCTGGCAAACCCACCTGGCTTCCTCTGAACGAAGCCAAATTAACCATTGATTCATAGGTGATGTAGCGTTTTGTTTTCTGCGAAAAATGACACTTAAGAGCCGTCCACTTATCATCCACACTAGTCGTTATATCCACAAAATAGGTAGGAGAAAAATTTTGAGTAACCCGAGGCGTCTCATAAGCCAAAATCTGAGGCGCATTTCGAAACGCAGACATGGATACCCAGCCAACTTGACGATGATCCTGATGAATATCATTTACCGTATGGGTGAGAATAGTTTCAGGTTTGTTAGCTATGTAGAAAGCCTCCAAAAAATCTATGGCCTGCCTTGAACAGGGAATCTCGGTATCTGGAAAATCCCCAAAATACACCTCATCTATACCCAACACCGATAGCGCTTCAATGCTTTCTTTGGGTCTAACTTCAGGATTGCCGCTGTGCTCGCCTTTGGACATAAAAACTGCAATAACCTTTTTTCCCAGCTTGGAAGCCGCTTGGATAGTCCCACCACAACCTAACTCTATATCATCAGGATGCGCACCTACAGCTAAAATCGTGTTTGCTCTAAAAACCAAACTAAAACCTCCATAAACTATTCGGTGTTCATTTTTAGCCACAAACTCAAATACCGCTCATGATATTCTAAGCGGCTGGTGGTTTGATTATAAACCCACAACTCAAAAAACAAATTACCATAGTAATTGTTTCTCTCTATATCATATTCTAATTGTGTACTGAGGGGATAGGGTTTGTTGTTAAGCGTGAGCAAATCCACATACCCCGTAGGGCTGAATTGAAAAGACACCTCAAGAGGCACCTCTACAGTCTGATTATTATTTGCAGATACTCTAAAGCTCTCCAAAGCTATCAGGGAACTGCTTGTATGGTTAAAACTATCTGGTCCCGGCTGAGTAGTATTTCGGAACTTCGCCTCAATGGTATAATCCGCATCATAACCCAGCTGATTAGTAACCTCTATAATCAGCTCATAGGTTTCACCCGAGGTAGCATTTGAGGGATAATCGGTTCTATGATTGGAACTAAACAGAGCCATCTCACTAAAAGACTCCTTTTGCGGTGCAATTGTGAGCTGTTGCAGAAATGGAGAAACCACAAGCAACACCCCCACAACACATATGATAACAATAAGAGCTATATTACGCTGAGAGCTCATCTGGTTTTCACCTTCTGATTTTCAAGTTTCAATTGGTTCATCCGTTTGGAATTGTTGATTGGAAAAATCGCTTTGGGCGAGGCAGAGTTCTTGGAGAATTTTTTGCTTAGCAGTGAAATCATTGAGGCGTTTTTCCATATTTTTGCTGCACCGGGCATATTCTTTGTAGGCATCCAAATAATTCTGCCCCTTGCCAGTTAACCGATAAATCTGCTGATCATCCTCAAATCGAATAAGAGCGGCACCCGCAATTTCATTTAGATAACGCTGTAAAACCTTGTAGCTCAAATTAGCCTGATACATAATCTGCGTTTTTTTAGCCTCTCTGCTGACCACAACAAGAATATCAGCAATTATGTCTAGCCTATCGCGATAATTAACCAAACAAACGCCTTCTACTCAAAATTAGATATGCAACCAGCCTCGGCCACTTTTCCGTTGCGCCTGCTTCTCACTATGAACCCCACGGTTGTTGTTGCTATAGTATTCTACAAATTTTTCGTTTTTGCTCTGTGATTTCATAATGATGTTATCTTTGACAAATTTACTCCAGCCACCCACCTGTGGATCAGGGGCAACATAGCGCTCAGGGTCTGCGACTTCATGTTGATGGAGAATATCTTTAAAATTAAGGGCCTTAAAATCCCGAGTCGCATGAATAATGGTGCCCTTATCGATAAAAAGCGAACTGTAATCATCACATGCAATACCCTCAGCACGAACTCTATCATCTACCCTTTCCCGCCAGAGCCGTTTCCACTCAATTTTCAACTCATCAACGAGTTCTTTTTGTTTTAGAACCATAGCTACCTAATTCCCTTCATGACAGAAGCGGACCGAAAAAACTATTTTTAAAATAATAACAAAACAAGGTGAGGTTTAACTAACCTCGACTATAACTTGAAAGCAGAGATTTATTTAAACTACAAGGATATACTGTTCTAGTTTTATTTAGAATTTAGACCATTTTTCTGTATTTTGTCCAATTTTTTAATGAGTAAACCTGTTGTTTGACATAGAACAATGATATTAAACATCGTGACCGCTAATCGGATAAGTATCCGATGTCAAAATTGGATTACACGCAAAAACAAATAGATTCTCTGCAAAAGTTGTGCCGCACGCAAACGCATGAGCGACCGTTTCCAAAAACAGAAACTGAAGTCTATCGTATAAAAAAGTGCTATTGTGGGTCCTAAACTCAGAAAACGCCAAACCTTAAGTTTGTCAAGTTGTTGAGTCGCCTGTAGGCGTGGACTTGGATAAACCATAAAAACAAAGTTTTGTTCTTCAGTTGTTGTTCCCTAACTATCTGACCGGTTCCGACCTCCAGCATTATTCCGATGTTGACAATATTCCGAACACCAAATACTGGCAAAATATTCATGTGATCCCTATCATGTTTGTTGCATCAAAAGCATCAAAAATAATTCACATAATTGGTTGAGCAGTAACTTTTGCGATAACATGATTATTTAATAATTACAGATGTGTTAGTATAAATTTAAGTGGGTATGTTATGGACAAAGAATTCCTAGATAAAATTCAGGAAAGTTTGTCTGGTTTTGCACTTAAGGATGTTTGTTTTTTTGCTTGGTTGTGTGCCGTGCGAGCCTTGCCCTTTCTGGCAATACGCGGAAACTTTGATTACTGGAAGCACACCAACCGCGGGGATCAAAGGCAAAAGTATCTGTTTACGATATTAAAATCACTAGATATCGTCGCCAATGCCTATAACTACGAAACTGCCGCATCTGCCGATACCCGCGTTGATGTTGCCGTTGCCGTACGCGCAACCGCTGCCTATGCCGATACTCGTGCAATTGACGCGGCTGTTCGGGCCGTTGCTGCCGCCGTCCGCGTAGCCACAGTTGACGACTTCGCATTTACCTACGACGCACCCGATACAGTCGCAACCGATGCAGCTGACGCAGCCGTTGAAGCATTCGCCTTCGGTGGATCTACAATCGACTTAAAGGCGATCCTGATTGAAGATTTAAGAAGCATAAAGTCTGGAAATAATGCTTTCAGGAGAAATCTTGCTGTTTATGGGGACTTGTGGGGTAATTTTCAAAGTGCTTTGTGCAAGTTAGGTTGTGAATATTGGGGTAAATGGTACACAAGTTTATTTAAAAAAGGTCTTGTTCTGGATAATGAAGACTATAAAGAAATTCAGGCGCGCCTTAAAGTTCCAGCTGAAATTATGGAACAAGGGGCGGCTGCAGTTGCCCGCTATTTGAAGGAAGCAGAAAAACAAGGAGGTTTAGTTTATGCTCAGCGGGAAACGCGATTAATACTTCTAGGTTCGGCCAGTGCGGGAAAGACAACGTTGGCGAGACGTCTCAACGGAACTTATAGCGATCCTACACCTGAAGAATCAACTCATGGTGTGAACACCGAAATTGAGTTGGATTTTAACGGTGTAAAAACACGTGTGTGGGATTTTGGTGGACAAGTGATATATCATGCATCCCACAGGTGTTTTATGTCGGCAAACTGTGTATACATTCTTGTTGTTAATGCTCGAGAGGAGGAATGTCGCGACATTAGTCGACTCAACTATTGGCTTGATACCATTCGCATTTATTCAGAAAACAAAGCAAAGGCGTTTATTGTCATCAATGAGTCAGATAATCGTAGTCAAAATCTTGAGGATTTTAGCTCTTTCATGGAAGGTGAATACAAATCTATTATCCACAAGTTTTATAGTTTTAATATTTGCAAAGATGTGGCTGGTTTCGATGCTTTTAAGAAAGATCTTACGGCTTATATAGAAAGCGTTGGGCATCAAGCTTTTGGCAAAAATGACAGTCGCGCCATGTGTGAGGTAACAAATCTATTTAAACAAACAAATAAAAAAATTTTGAAAAAAAATGAGTTAGAGGCAATTTTTAGTAGTAATGGTATAAAAAAACATGACCAAAAACGTGTAGTGGAATTATTTGATACCTTGGGTGTCGCACTGAGTTATGCTTTTATGGAGGATTATGTGCTTGACCCTTGTTGGATTAGTCGCGGGGTCTATAAGGTTATTGATTATTTGCAGAAAAATAAGACTGGGCTTATTAAATATTCAGAAGACGTTTTTGATGCAGTGTTTGCAGATGAGAGTAGCATTTATCCAAAGGGTGAAAGGGAGCATATTTTTGATTTGATGGAACATCATAAAATAGGTTTTCGCAATAAAGGTGGTATTTATGGGTTGCTTGTTCCTTGTGCTGCTGCTAGGTTTGTGCCAACGGATGTAATTAATAGTGCAAAGCCCGATAGTCTCATAACGCATGTAGAGCGAGATACACTAGATGAAATTCCTGCTGATTTTTTCAACAGATACCTTTGCAAAAATGAAAATAATATAGCGACGCGCGAAGAAGGAAGCGAAAAAAGAATTGCCGTGTGGCAGGAGGGCATGGTTCTAGCGGGAAACAACGCAAGTGCGACTGTACTAATTTATCATAATAGACGTATAGAGATTACTGTTTGGGGTGAAGAAAAAGAAGCATATCGAGATATGTTGGAAGCACGTATAGATGATCTGCTCAAAGATTATAACTTTTCTGCAATAAAGGATCGAAAAGAAAGAAACGGCAAAATAATAAACTTCATCGGTTTAGTTCTTTCGCGAGCATTACAACCGGGCTTATAAGTGGCTGATGGTTTAAGATTTCTGAAGTGTGAAACGGAAATATGTTAAACCAGTGATCTCTCGATAGAGATCTGAGGATACTCTGATTGATTTAATGTTTCGATTAGCAAGTGCCTCATCAGTCGTTGTTACTATTTAGTAGCTGTGTAAGTTTAGTTTCTACTTTTGCTAATAGTTTCCCTCAATCATATTTTTTTGAATTAACGCCGTAATTGATCACGTAAACTATTGTCCTCTGCATCACATGCTTTTTTTAATTGAATTGACCGTTTAGTATGTGCCTTAAATTAGTGATGATTAAATCCAAAAACTGTTAAACGTCTCTCAAATGCTTCGGTTATTCAACTCTCTCTTTGCAACATTGTATCAAATATTATCTCTTGACTTGTCACGATGGATTTGTATGTGTGGATTTACAACCTTTAAATTCAACTTGTACCTTAGTTTTGCTGTGATTCTCAATGGCAGTATCCGTTACTGTTAAGGATATCTACTCAGAGAAATTTAACGCAGTTTTCGAAAACGATAGCGCATCAAAATGCTTAGAGGGTTTCAAAAAAGACATGCCTCCTGTCCTGGCCGTTTTAGATGACAAAGGCAACTATGCAGGGATGGTGAGCCGTCGCGCCGTTATACGCAGCCGCCTAGACTTAACCCGACTCAAAGTCAAAAATATAATGACCGGTGCCTCCAAAATTAGTTTAGATGACTCGTTGAGTCGTGTAGCAAAACTAATGATTGGCAGCGGTGTACGTCAACTTCCGGTGCTTGAAAAAAACAAAATAATTGGCTTTGTCACTGATGAAAACGTAATTCACGCTTTTGCTGAAGCTCCCTGGGGCAATGCACATGTCGAAACCGTTATGACCCGCGCACCCCACACCGTTGAAACAAATCGCAGTGTTGGCGCTGTTTTGGGTTTGATGCGCGAATACGGCATATCTCATGTTCCCGTCCTAGAACGCGGTCGTCTTGCAGGTATGATCAGCATACAAGACATCTTTGAAAGTCTCTACTTCCCCCCTAAGCGCATGGGAAACACTGACTTTGCAGGTGACCGCATAGCCACTTTGGGCATTGCCGCTAAAGCTATCATGCGACAGCCCGTCATAATTGTTGATCCCAAAAAATCTCTTCATGATTGTGAGGCTTTGATGCACTATCATGACATATCTTGTCTTTGTATAGTTGATGCTGAGCGACTAACTGGGGTTGTTACTAAACTTGATTTCTTAGAGCCTATAAGTCAAATGGAGACAGCTGAGCATCGTCTAACGCTTCAGTTTAGTACCAAAGATCTAGAAATTAATCCTGAGCAGCAGCAATTTATGATGGCTGAATTTGATTCGTTTGCCCGCCGTTTTCAAGGAGCTTTTGAGCGGGGTTCACTATTTGTCTACATGAAAACCCATCGTGGTACCAACACACGCGACACCCCTATGGTTCATTGCCGTCTGCAATTTCGAACAACCAAGGGTAGTTTTGTTGCTGCTGGTGAGGGCTGGGGTGCAGAACCCACTTTCAAAGTTGCACTCGACCGACTCGAACGACGCCTGCTACGAAGCAAAGAACTCTTATCTTACAACCCGCGCTTTGCACGCGATTACCTGCGCAAAATAGGATTGCCCTCAGAAGAGCAATAACTCTTCCCTTATTTTATAATCTCTGGGCAGATTTCGGGTCGTTTCATAGCTGGGAAGCTTTTGCCTGTTGTGCCCTTTAGATTTTATTTTCATAACCTTTCATACTTGTTGTACTGAGTTTGTTAGTTGTTATGTTGGGTTAGTTGGTTTTTGTGTTGATTTGGGGTTTGTTTTGTGCTTTTTAAGTCGTGTGTGGTTGTTGTTTTGTGTTTTTATGTTTTTGTGTAGATTTGTAGTGTGAGTTGTTTTGGGGTGGGGTTTTTTGTAGTTAACTTGGAATTGCTGCTAAGGGATACTTTGCAAATACACAGACACCGCCTCCAAAACCATCGTAAGGCATCTGCTTGACATCGAGAAAGATTCTGTCATAACAACAAAACAGTCGTCAAAAATAGACAACAAACTCTCTAGAGGCATTAGCCTCTCTTATTTTTTCCATAAACTCAAAAATTGATTTTGACTCTTCGGCTGATTTAGCCCTGTTTATGGGTTGGGTTTTGTTTGGTTCCAGTAGTACACTTGGTGGTAGATGTTGTTGAAATCAAATGCTGGATCATCAAAGACTATATCTAAATCTAACCCATACCGATCTATGAGTTCGTATAGGTTCTCTAGGATAGGGGGTGCTTTTTCGTCTTCGGGCCAAAGACCCCAGATGTTGTCTTGTGCTAAGTGTTTGTTGCGCCGTATGCCCCAGCCATAATCGGGAGGCAAAACCAGCACCACTTGAGCCTGCTTGGCTGCTGTTGTTGGGTTTGGTCTTGGGTTTGTTTTGGTATGGTTCCAAAAGTTTTCCATGGCTATAAAGTGGTCTTCTGAGAGTACGCCGTAGGGGTTATCTTCGGGGTAGGTTGGGTAGTTAAAGACCGTTACATATTTTGCTCCAGCCTCATATGCCAACAGCATCTCTTGGTAGATTTCTTGGGCGCTGGCCATGTAGGGTGGTTCATAGTAGCTCCAAACGATTATGGCGCCCCAGGTTTTGTTTTGTGTGGTTGCGGCTCCGCGGCAGAGCGCAATCTGCTGTCTGGAGTCAAGCTCCCAGCCCAACTCTGCATACACCACATCATACCCAGCAAGATAATCCCACCAATAAAGAACATAATCCGAAGTAAACACGGGGATTGAGCGGTTTTTAAGATCTATCATACTATTGGTTTGGCTGATGGTTTGCACAAAAAAATCTGCCGCCTCACAATAACTAGACGCTTCACTAAACATTTGCTTGGTATCGAGTTGTTTGCCTCCGGGTTCATCATAGAAATAAACCCCCAAAAAACTATCCCCCCAACGAACAGGAGCACTATCCAGCCAAGTTTGATGCCACGGATAAGTAACCCGAGAAACAAACTCAAAATACACCGTAAACTTTAACCCCGATTGAGCCACATAATCACAAACCTCACTAAGCGCACTCTCATTAACCGACAAATCATACGAATTAATCAAAAAAACATTAGTATAATCCTTCACCTTATCAACCAAAACCTTGGCCTCCTCAGGCGTCTGACCCCCAAAAGAAACCCCAAAATAAAACTCATCAACACCTTGTTCTTGAGCACTTTGCTGTTGCTGAAAACTATAAACAACAACTGCACCCGAAACCCCTATGACAACAATTAAAAAAAGACCCAAAGCCTTACCCAAATGCCGCCCCGCTGACGCCAAAAAATCAGACGACCCCACCTTGAATCTAGACACAAAATAACCCCACCTAAACCATGCATCACTGCAAAAACTCTCAACACCCAAACAGCCCAGATACCCCAATCTCCTGTATCTTATCTACAAATAAATGCCCCTAATCGTTAAAAAGCCTTCGCACAAAACCCCCAACTAAACAAACCACAAGATAAACCAGAAAAAAATAACCTTGTATGTAATTAACGATAAAACCTGCCGATGTTACAAATAACAGATTAGGCAATACTGGATTCCATCAAACAATAACAATAAAACGCACAGAGAACACAACAAACAACCCTGTCCATATATAATACCTAAAATAAAGTGGGGTGTTGTTTGTGTTTATCTTTAGGGTAGTTGTGCTTTGCCCGTGTTGCAGCTAGTGCACCCTAGATCTGAGCTATAGAAACCGCTGCCTGCAGAAGCACCTATACTGGTAAAGGGGCCAGAGGAAAACCCGTAAAACACATTTTCAGTTACCGTACCAAACATTTCATATTCATCAGCCCATAGAGTAATGCATAGGCTACCGTCGACTTCTGCTGATCTAGGCCATCCCTCAAATACATCTGATCCAGACCATCGTTCAACCTTCCAACTACAATTATAGAGCATACCATCATCTTTTTTGACTGCTGAAACTGTTACACGCACACCCTCACCAAAATATGAAGGCGAGTCACTATTATTTGTACTTGAATTAACTACTAATAGACCCTCATCCTTAGCAGGGGTAGCTGTATTGGCTACGCCAACAAAAGAAAACATCAAAACAACTACAAAAACTGAAAGAAATGCTACTCGAAACATAGCTGATGCTCTTAACATAACTATTACCAAACATTATACGTTAAACAAACTAAAAAACATTCACAAGCTACAAAACATCAAAACCACAAATATCTGCTAAAACCTTAGCTGATTATTGTTGTTAGGTTTGTTTGATTTGTTCTGCAAGTTCTGCAATCTGCATTCTGAATTTTTCACGCATCTTGGTAAAACGCATCGCAGCTGAGGGATGCACAACCTCAAAATATTTAATCCCCTCAACTCGCGGTGTCTCTTTAGCTGAAGCTCCCAAAAGTACAATAATTTTAGGCTGAATCAAACAGATCTGCTCCTGCAAATAAGGCAGACAGGCCGCAACTTCAGCGGGAGACGGTTTACGATTTTTAGGCGAAGTATGCTTAACGATATTGGTAATAAAAAGTAACTCTCGACAAATACCAAATTCAGCAAACGTTTTACTGAGATATTTACCCGCCCGGCCTACAAACGGCCGACCCGACTCATCCTCCTCAGCACCCGGATTCTGCCCCACCACCATAACCTTAGCATCAAAAGGACCCTCACCAAGAACTGCATGCTTTGTACCCTCCCAAAGCTGACAACGCCTACAACCACAAACCCGTCTGTAAAGATCATCCATCATATAAACGCCACTTGTTGTTGGGTATATACAATCACACAGACTTAAAAAAACCTACAGCCTACTCTTATTCAAGCTCTTATCTGCAAGCAACAGAAACGACTGCTAAACTTTTAAGGACGAATAGCTGATTGAGACCCATTTTAGAATCACTCTCCCAAAGCACAGCCAAAGTCCTAATCAAAATAGCCTTCACCTTCGAACCCCTAGCACCCACAATCCTAACCATATTCATAAACCAAAGACTGCACCGCTACAAAGAAAGCGGCATAGTCAACAACTACAAAACCCATACCAAACGACTAGGCAGATACCACTACCAAATAGAACTCCAGCTGGACCTAACCAACATCCAAGCAGCCCATCTTGCAGTTAACCTCCTACCCACCCAACTAAGCATCTTTAGGAGGTGGCATTATGACTGAACGGATGTATGAAAAGAAAGGATACCTGCGAGTAACTGTCGATCTTGAAGTTAACGATGAATTAATGGAAGTCTTTAAAGATACCCTCTCAAAAGCTTCCACACAACTCCCCGAACTACTGAGACGAAACAACACAGAAAAAAACAACGACAAAGCAACCTGCTAAAAAACACTGAACCCTAATGGACCCAAAAAACGTAGTAAACCAAGTAAAACAACTTATCCTACAAGAAACCCAAAAAACCCCAACCCCACCAAGACTTACTGAGGCTGATTAACACGAAATAACGGAAAAATGCAAAACATAGGTAAAACAAAAAAATAAAAAGGAAAGACAGCTAAACGTCGTCACTAAGGGAACTAAGAGAGGTGATAGCCTCTCTAACTTAAACCCGTTCTAACGCAGGTGCTGTTTAAGGTCGAGCTGTAGTATACACACCATACTCGACGCTATCAGGATCATCAGATCCAAGATATTTGGGGTCTAAGTTTTTGATGTCAAGGTATTCCTTCTCAAGGTAACTGTTTGGAAGATATCGTTTAAAGATGACAATATCCTTAAGATATTCCTTCTCAAGTTTGATATCTTCAAGATACTTTACAGGGAGAAACTCCTCTTCATCGTCCACAACACCAGTTAGGGTTACGGTTTCAAAGTCAACTTTAGCATTTTCACCGGCCACAACAACTACCGTTTCAGTATAGGTACAATACCATCCGCTGATAGTTACCGTATATGTACCCGGCTCGAGATTGTTAAAAGTTCGCATTGTCAGCTCCAGTATGTATTTTGCGCTCATAGACTAACAATGTCATCACATTTAATAACCAGATCAAACTCGCAAATATTCATTAGTCACAGTATCACGCTGTACCTCTTCATTGTTTACCAATTCGTTGTTGACTAATTTGTTATAGATCAACTATCCATAAGTGTCTCAGCGTGATCAAAGTCATCACACTAGTTCATTGCAAACCTTTTTACTTATCAACATACCGTATGGCGAGAACATTTCTGTTTTCAATATTGTCCAATGAGGCTTTAGCGGTTGGAAAAATAAAAAATGTTTGGATGAGTTGCGTAGCGTCGATAGTGTTTGTTGTTGTCTGTTTTAGTTGGTTAATAGTTAGCTTAATTCGCCGATGAGTTTGAGTTTGTTAAAGTTTTCGTCTTGGTGGGGTGCCATGTCGAGGTCTTCTGTTAAGTCTTTGCCGGCATTGTGCATGCCCATATGTTCGCCGTCACTCCAGAAACTGCTCTCAGATACATCATAGACTTTGCCTTGATAGGCTATCCAGGCGGGTTTACCGTCTTTGCCGTTGTTAGCTTCAAGTTCTTGACGGGTTACTTTTTTTTGTGACAAAAAATACACCTGTAATAAATATTGAATGCGAGTGGCTTTAAAGGTTTAGGGATCCTCTTGCTAGGCCGAGGTTGCCTCAATTTTCTGAAAAATGCTTCGGTTTAGGGTGTTTGTGGGTTTTGGCCTTCTTCGGTTTCTTTTTTGTTTTGGTGGGGTGTGTTTAGTAGGTCTTTGACGCGGTTTGTTATGGTTGGGCCTAGTCCGTGTACGGTTTTTTCCCAGTCGTCTATGTTTATGAGTGCGTTTATTGGGGTTTGGTATGCTTCTAGGAGGGCGGTGGCTTTTTCTCGTCCGATGCTGGGTAGGCTGGCGATGAAGTATATTTGTGCGTCTGAGAGGGTGTCGCATTTTTTGAATGCGTGGACTATGGCGTTGCGTTTTTCTATGATTTGTTCTTGGCGTGCGGCGGTGTAGAGAAAGTCTATGGTTTCTTTTTGGCTTGCGGTGTTGACTATGGCGATGCCGTTTTTGGCGAGGTTGAACATGGCTCCCCAGATAGCTTGGGGTTGGATGTTGCTGTATTTGTAGATGATGGGCATATAGCCTTCTAGGATGATGAAGGATTTTGGGTAGACGTCTCTTAGGCGGTAGAGTTGTTCAAAGAGGAAGCGTCGGGTGAGGGTGTAGACAAAGTCGCTGACGGTTTTGCGTTCCACTGCACATTGATCACTTAGAATATAGTCGCCTTTTTCTAGCATCTCGGTTTTGACTTGGGCGCCTTTCTCAATTAAGCCAGTGGCGATTTTTTTGGCACTGGACGCTTCGCGGCTATCCATTATGATTGTAGGTTCGCCGTCTTTGTTTTTTTCTTTAACGAATGGAAGCAGGGTTTGCTCTTTAGACATGCCTCTCACCTATGGCTACACATGGGTAGCAACAATCTATCTTATAGGTAGTGCCTAAAGGATAAAAAAAGAATAATGATTGATCTATTGTTGTGGTTGTGGTTTTATGTTTGGCGGGTTTCTTTTAGGATGGCGGCTACGGTTGCGGCAGTTTTGCGTCTGCGGCGGATGGTTGTAACTATGGCTACAATAATGATTAGGGCTATGATGACTATGGCTATGTATAGCCAAGGTGTTGTGTTTGGACTCATAATTGATTGCTGGGGTATTTTTATGGTGATGCTTTGTTTGCCTTGATCGGCTTGGCAGGTTATGATCCAGAGGTCATCTTGGGCTTTGCTGGTAAAGGTTGTGGTGGTTTTTCCGTCTATTTTTATTTGGAGTGTTTGGGTATCGTCGATAAGTGTTTTGGGTATGGTGATGGTAATGGGTGTGGAGGTTTGGGTTGTGTTTGTGTTAAAACTTAGTGTTTGGGTTGCGGAATCATATTTTAGGTCTGTTATGGTTGCGTTTGAGGATGCTGAGGAGACTTTGCCTGAGGAATCGGTTGTTAGTGCGAGGCTTTGGGTGGTGTTCATCCATCGCAGGGTGTTGTTTCCTTCCCAGTAGGCGCAAAGTAAATAGTTGCCTGTGGTTTTGGGGATCCAAATCATATTAAAACTGCCATCGGCTCGGGTTTGTTCTAATGCGAAATCTTCCCAAGTGTTTCCATTATCGATGCTACTTTTAAGGAACACTTTGGCACTGGGGATGGCGCTATTATTGTAGCTTAATCTACCGCTCACCTCAACTCTTAGATTAGATGCAGAGGCACTTTTGGATGTGAGCTCTAAATTCGGTTTAGTAGTAGGTTCGGGTCTAGGCGGCGGGGTCGGGGTTACGGTTGGCTCAGGAGTAGGCGATGGCGTAGGCGTGGGAGTTGGGGTTGGAGTCGGCGTTGCATCTGTTTCAGCCTGGAGAGGACTAATCGACAACATAGATGCTGTTGTTGTGATATCGGTTTGTTTTGTTGTCATGGTGGTAGTGGTGTTTATTTCAGGCGTTGCCGAGGAACCCCAAAACAAACAAAGTGATGCCAAAAGAACCATTACAACAAGTAAACCTGACAGTTTAACCTTAGACATAGAGGATACCATTTGATAACCCCTTGTGCTATTCTAATGTAGCCATTTAAAGTTTTGCAAATTACTGCACACCAAACTGCGATTTCTGCGTTTCCTCTAACTTCAAAAACTCCTCGGCTTCCTGTTAGTTTTAGCTGTTTGAGGTTTGCTTGGTGGGGTTATTTTGTTGTTATTGTTGTTGGTTGGTTGGTTTGATTTGGAGTATGTCTTCTATGTATGCTCTTAGGGGTTCGGCTATGCTCCATGCTTGCGCGATGCAACCTCTGGGTGTGTTTGGAGGTTTGCAGTCATAGATTTCATTTATGGTTCCTAGACTATTTTGATAGATGTCCTCTGTGAATAGTGGTGTGATGAGCGTATCTAGGGTTTGTTTTCGTGCTTGGCTGGAGTAGTTGTTGACTTTGAGATAGGCTGTTATGTATGGACCCAATAGCCAGGGCCAAATGGTGCCATTGTGATAGGCGGAATCTCGACTGCGCCGATCACCTGCGCATTTATCTAAAAACTTAGGGTCCTCAACTGATAGGGTGCGCAGTCCATGAGGTGTTACGTGTTCTTTGTTAACTACATCGACGATTCGATGGCTGGTTTCTTTATTTAACATCGAATAATCAAGAGAAACAGCAAAAATCTGATTGGGCCGTATGGAGGCATCATCAACACCGTTTGATTCAAGCACATCATAGAGACACCCCTGTTTAGCATTCCAGTATTTCTCATTAAAACTCCTCTTGGTATGCTCCGACATGTTTGCATATTGTTTGGCTAAGGCTGGTTCTTCAAATTTTTCGGCTAGATGTTCCATGATTTTGAGTGTATTATACCACAGCGCCTGAATTTCCACTGCCTTGCCTGCCCGCGGCGTAATCATATCGCCCTCTACTACTGCATCCATCCAAGTAAGACGCGGACCATGCATAAGCAATCCATCTTTATCGAGTTGAATTCCAAAGAGAGTACCCTTTTGATGATGCACAACTACCCCCTTGAGATTCTCCCACAATTCCGTTTTAACAAAGTTGTAGTCTTGGGTATATTTGAGGTACTGATGCACCGCATTAACATACCAAAGTGTACCATCAACGGTGTTGTAGATGGGGACTCCTGTTTTATCCGCAACAAAGTTGGGAATCAACCCATCTTTAAAGTAACGCATAAAATTCCACAGAGTATCTTTGGCCTCAGCAAACCGGCCCGTAATCAGCATCAATCCCGCTAAAGAGATAAAGCTGTCTCGACCCCACGGCTCAAACCAATAATAACCCGCAATAACAGATTTTTGTCCAGCGTGGTTTTGAACAATAAATGCGTCAGCGGCAAGCAACATCATATTTAACCACTCACTCTGCACCACCTCGGGATGTATCCGATAGAAATCTGCAAGCAGAGCCGCCTTGTTATTTAATTCCACCGTAAAGCTATGCTTTATTTCTTGATAGGTGGCACCAATAGCGTCTAATGTTTCCACTGCAGTTTTTTCTTTCTGGCTGGCGGCACATGTGACTGCAAACTCTTTCTCAGCCTTAGCAGGCACTTGCAACTCAAAATAACCCGGCTGAAAAAGATCATCCAAATCCGCCTCACCCCGAAGCGCCTCATCACGATAATACAGACGCTCAACCCAATTAAGCCCCTCAACAAAAACACCCTCAGTTATACGACACCCAACAGTTGCCTCCGGACGCATAAAACTAACCAGAAACTCTTTATCACTACAGCTCTCTTGACTAAAATTTAGAGGCACCCGAAACCGATCAACAACATTATGATAATAACGACAGCTCAGTAGCGGGTAGAGCCGCATCTTTAGCGCCGTATCACCCTGATTTTTTATATTATAGGTTATGGCAACAGCATTTTTGAGCTGAGGCAAAAAAATCGTCTTCACAACTTCAACAGCGCCTACCCCATAGAGGTAACTAGGATAGGGATTGAGCGTGAACTGTTTAATGTATTTGTAACCGTCAGGAAAAATCAGATCATGAAATTGATTGGAACCCAGCCTATAGGTGGTATTGTTATTGTTATTGTTGTTGGCTGTGAGTAGTATGTCTTCATCGAGTTTGGCAAGACATATTGTGCGGTCTCCGGGTGGATTGAGTGCTGCCACTAGTAGGCCGTGGTATTTGCGGGTGTTAATCCCTGGTACTGTTGTGGCAGCGTAGCTACCTAATCCGTTGGTTATGAGCCATTCTTTTTCAATAACTTCCTCAAATCCTGCAAGACGGTCTTTTTGAAAAGTTATGGCTGGTAACTTCATTACATCATCAGCTTTGCAATGTTTTTGTCTCTTGGAACACAAAAATAGTTTGCAACAGGCACACACTTAGTACGAAACAGCAGTAAATGGGGTTTGGTGAGTTTGTACTCGGTTAGGGTTTCGGCATATCCCATGCCCTTGGCAAATACCAATTCTGCACTATCATAGACTTTGAGAAACTCGGCAGAGGCCTCAGATCTTTGTAACCCCACCGCATCACAACCCGTGGTTATGACCTCATCAGCCAATTTATCAATGTTGCTGATTTCGGCGTCTTCTAGGGTGGCATCATTCATAACAGGTGAACCCTTCACTCCATAGATAACTTTTAATCCCATGTTTTTGAGTTGCTCAACAAGTAACGTATCAAACACGATCTCACCTGCATTATCTGCCAAAAACAAAACTTCCTGCGCTTTTTTTGTTAACTCATAGGCCTTATCAATATCATCTATGACTAAATCTTTGGATGCTTCTCTTAGTTGTCCTGCTAAACTCTCAAGGGTAAATTTATGTCCGGGTATGTCAAATTCCATGATATTTCCCACAATAGCACATAAACAAGCTTTTTTGAAGCGCTCCTGCTGATTATATCCTGACTCGACATATTTTTTGGCCCGGGGCAACATTTTGAGTGCTTTTTCATTAGCCCGCTTCTTTACAAGTTTGTAGGGGTCTTCGCAGCTGGTGAGTTTACGGATGATACGGTCACGTTTAGTGCTGATTTCTGCCGCATTTGCGGTCGGTTTGAACTCTCGGTTGAGTAATTTGACAATTTCATCTAAGCATCGAAAGCGCAGAGCAGGGTTGGTGGTGGCTTGATAAACCTGAATTTGCGCCCTAGAAAGCAGGCAAGAAACACATTCCGGCTCAACCTTCATCAGATTCACGCCGACTTGGCATTATTTATTGCTTCAGCAAATGCCACAAGCACACCATAGGGATCTTTGGCCTTTACTATACCGCTTGCAACCAAAACTCCCTGAGTACCCAACCTCAAAGCACTAGATACGTCTTCTGCGGTGCTTATGCCTGCGCCGCAGAGCAGGGGCATCTTGGGATTAACTTGTTTGACTAGTCTAGAGGTATCAGTTATGATTTCGGGTTTGGCTTTTGAGACACTAATCCCTGTCCCAATAAGTTCAGGGGGCTCCATGGAGGTTATATCGGGATTTAGAGCCGCTGTCGCAGCGCTTACCAAGGGATTGTTGGCACAAACACACGAAATAAAATTTTGTTCCCGACAAAGCGCAATGGTTGCCTCAATATCAATGAGGCGGAGTTGACGCTCGGAATGATTGATAAGCGTCCCCGTAGCTCCAGCCTCCTTTAGGGCCTCAATAAGCATATGTCCGGTTGAATTGCCTGGTTTGATGGGATCGCTGTGCTGGGCAAACACGGGAATCTCTACCGCTTGGGCGATTTTGGCTATGTCTATGGCCTGTGGCACCACAACCATACCTACACCTGTTTCTTTTGCGGCTCTCTCTGCCTGAGATGCCAACTCTAAGGCCCGTTTACCCGTGGATTCCAAATAGGTTTTAAAATTTATGATGATCAGGGGCGATTGCAGATTCATGCTATTCCTCACTTTAGCTAAAACTTTTTTGCTAATAATAACACTTTCTTCTAAACCAACCCGCATTATTTATTCGGTTGCTTTTTAGGCGAAGATGATGGTGGTTGTGGTGGTTGCTGTGATTGTGGTGGTTGTTGTTGGGTTAGCATGCCGATTAGTTGGTTGTCTTTGACTATGGCGGCTCGTTGGATGCCTTGTTTTGCCATAAGTTGCATGGCATAAATCATTGATTGATCTGCCTCTAGGAGAATAATGGGGGTGAATTTTAGTTCTCCGGCGGGGGTGGTTTGGGGGTTTTTGTGTTCTTCTATTATTTCTCTTAGAATATCGCGGTCGTTTATGACGCCTAGGTGTTTTTGGTGTTCGGTTATAAGTATGGAGGTTGTATTGTTTTTTAGCATTTGTTCTACGGCATAGGCGGTTGTTTTTGTTTTCTCTATCTCTATGGTGGGTAGTTTTGTTCCGGCTTGTCGGGTGATTTCTGTGATGTCTATGCCGCGTTTCCAGATATCATCTAGCATTTCACTGACCCGCTCAACTTGTTCACGATCACTTGAATAGAACGTATCAGCTAAATAAAATGCAGACTCCACTCCCACATCACTAAGTGGTGGATTTTTAAACATAAACAGATGCTTTTTATCAATAAGCATCATAGTCAGATAACTTATCGGCACATGTTTAACTTCATAGTGCGTAGCCAATTTTTGGGCGGGTTCCAAATTATCCAGATCAATGGAGGCCATCAAGCGAATCTTTAGATCCGATTTAAAATATTTGATAAGCGGATCATCCTCCGCTAAGCGATTGATGCTCTGTGAGGAAGTAATGACTACAATTTCTTTTTGGGCATCCTCTAAGACTCTAACCACTTTGTGCTCGGCTTCGGCTGGATCTTTTATAACTATGGTCTCGCCCAGCGGTACTCCGCTTTTTAGCTCCTCAATGCGTTTTGTGGCGTCCACTGCGCTTTGCCACATCTGCACAAAAAATGCTTTGAGAACTGAGATAAACATTTTATCGTTGATCCATAGTCCTTCATCTTCCAGATTTAGAACTGAGGCTTCATTTCCAAACGGCGCATAGAGTATGGCTTCTTCTTCATCTTTGATTAGAAACCGTGGAAAAAACTTGGAATTCATAGTCACATGTCGTAGCTTTATACCCAATTTATCCTCCAATATGCTGCGCTCAAGACGCTCAACCACTTTATAGTTCTCCAAAGACACATCAGTTAAAATCTGAACCTGCACCCCGCGACTCTGAGACGGCTCAACCGCCCCATCAAAAATCCCCGCAATATCTTCCTGAATCAACCCCAAAGCAGTGGTTAGCACAATAACCTCCGATTTGGCCTCCTCAATCATATTTAACATCTTGGAATGAATCTTTTTCTTACCCGTAATAATTGAAAATTTCGCCACCGGATACTCCGACTCAGGCGCACTAATAGCCTGCCAAGCAGTTAACAAACTCTGCTTCTGCTCACTAAGATTAGTCACCTCTGTTTTTTTAGCGGTGATATAGTTATCAACCAATACCGAGAACCCAACAATGGTAAAACGTGTTGGACGCTCAAGGGTGGCTTCGATGAAGCCTTTTTCTTGGAGTTTTTTAAACGTACGGTAAGCCTGCACACGCTCCATCTTGAGCCGCTTGGCAACAAAACTAGTGGACTGCACACCACTCTTAGCCAAAAACATGTACACCTGAATCTCCCGTTTAGACAACCCTAAAACTTGCAAAAACCGCATTATGTCTTTTTCACTCAACACTATACCGCCATCTAAAATCCAACTACTGTTACTATTGATAATCAAAATAATCTACGTTGAAGTTCTTTATAAAATGTATCGTTAAAGATGCAACAAAACACAATAACTACAAAAAAGTTAACCCAACAACTTTTGAGATGAACCATACTCTGCACGTACCCGACGAGCCGGCTCCCAGGATTTGCGCACACAACTCGGATAAACACCATGCCCCTCAGCAAGCAAGCGCCTCAAAAACACCAACGTCCGTCCATCACCCAAATACCCACTCCCAAAATCCCCATATTTTTCTTGCAAACGCTGAATTTCCAAATCACGCTCAACCTTTGCAATAATTGAAGCCGCCGCCACAACAGCATAATTCCTATCAGCTTTATGCTCTGAAACAATTATGGGTTGTTGAGCCATCACCAAAAACTCCCTTATATAATTCCCAAAACGTTGCGCCACCACATCAGCCGCATCAACAAACGCCTTATCCGGCCCCAACTCTTGAATAACCTTTGCCATAGTGTGAGCCTCAAGATGATTGAGTTTATAGAGCACCCGCGTACTATTCACTGCACGATCAATAAGATAAGGCGGCACCTTTATGACATGATGACTCTTAACCAAACGAAGAATCTCCGGATAGAGCGTCTCACGCCTCTTAGCAGAGAGCATCTTAGAATCAGCAACCCCCAACTCTAACAAACCCGGCAAATTCTCCTCCAAAACAACAACCCCCGCAACCACCAACGGGCCAATCACACAACCCCGACCCGCCTCATCAACCCCCGCAACCAACATACAATTACCCGCCTACCTCACAGGCTCAACACTCTAAGCTATAAGCTTTACAAAAAACACACAAAAACAAAACATGCCCAACCCAAACAAACCCCAACCACAATCAACAAAAAACACTACAAGAACACCACCATAGCAGAACAACAAAACACTTAGCATCTGCTTCTTCTTTTTTGGTGATTTTAGTTTCTGTGAAAAATCACAGTTTGGCTACTCTGCTAGCCCGCTTTACTTGATGGCTCTGGAACTCTGGTAGGGATTTTAAACTATTATACTATTTCTTTAAAAAAAAGTAACCGATGAAGCGTATAATTATGGTACATGTTGTAAGAGAAGAGTATCCATCCTTGTTGTTCATACTTCTCAATTGTTTTTTCTACCCCAATCATTTCATGTTCAGTTTCTGAAATTTTAACAAGCTCGTTAGTGTCGAGGTGTATACATTTCCATTTTCGCATAGTATCTTTTACCGTAATAAAAAATATAAAAGTATCATTAAAAATGGTGTAATGTTAAGTTGGTCTACAACTCGACCCTTGACTTTTTGACCTAAGACCGATTTTGTTCTAATAGTTCCAAATAGCTATACTCAAAGTATACATAACGGCAATTTGTTTCTGTATGTGAAGCGCTTCGTTGGCACTCCTTTCCATTGTTTCTGGTTGTCTGTCCTGTGGGTTCTATCTATTTTTTAAAATATGGCCTGAGAGAGTCGTTAGAAATGCTTTATATTTATATGCTTACACTATACCTGCCATGAGCCATTTCAACCCAGATTGGAACCCTGCCGATTGTAGCGAAAAAGGCAAAGCATTAGCAGCTGTTGAAAAAGAAACCAACTTAATCAAGTTAGCTGATTTTGCCAAATACAACGAATACTTTGATGTATGCATGGAAGCAGTTAAACGGTTGGATGACCAAACCTTACTGGCTGATGTTGCCATAAACGGCAAAAATTATCCCCCTGTCTGCGTAGCCGCAGCAGAAAAAGTATCTGTTCCTAAATTATTGGCAGATATTGCCATAAATGCCAAATACCTCCCAGTATGCGTAGCTGCAGTAGACAAATTAGAAGATCCCAAATTATTAGCCGATATTGCAAAAAACGCCATATTTGATGTATGCGTAGCCGTACTTGAAAAGCTAGACGACCAGAAATTGTTGGCTGATATTGCTAAGGAAGCTACGGACTCTGATGTGCGTGAAGAGGCGGTTGAAAAATTAGAAGATCCTGCTTTGTTGGCTGATATTGCTAAGGAAGCTACGGACTCTGATGTGCGT
>NZ_WRFL01000018.1:0-33659 GCF_009778815.1 Candidatus Bathycorpusculum sp. | reverse complement strand
ATTGTCTCAAAAATTATCCAACGCTCATCTTTGGTCAAGTTAACACTGTACTTTTTATTCATAACTAAGCACGTGTTAACATATACAATCAACACTTATTTATAATGCGGTCAAAGCAATAGACGATGCCGCTGAAATGTTTGTGTATCCTTCGAGTTAACGGGGCTTCTTTTTGGCTATTATCATATGGTTCTGGTAGTTATGTTTTCACTTAGCTATCGTTTTTGGTGTCAAGATTTGTTTATAGAAGAAGTGATTAGTTCTCTTATCTATTTGTTTGTACCATGTCGGGTCTTGACAGCGACACCGGTTTTAAAGGCGCGGATTTCGTTGCTAGAGAGCAGGGTACGTCCAACTGCGAGAACTTGGTGGTTCTCATCAATGATAATGGCTTCATCTTTGGCGCATACTTCTTCATCAACTGCCACAACATGTACGGCAAAGACGTCTCCTCCTTTGGCGATGTAGGGGGCTACGGCATTTTGTACCTTTACGAAGCATTTGGCTTCTGGGATGTGTTCTGCCATGGTTTGAGCGGCTGTGACGCTTAAAGATAGTCTGCCATCGGTGGGGCGCAGTGTTGCTAGTCGTTGGTTGTCTAGGTTGATGAAGCGTATTCTGCCTGTGCGGGGAGAATACTGGATTTCTATGTTTTCGGGGAATAGTTTGGTGCCGGTTCCTTTGCCGAATTGGTAGTCTGCGATGCATCGGACTTTTTGTTTTGCGTTTTCCATGAGTTTATCATAACCATCTGGTGAGGTTAATTCGACAAGTATAAACATAACAACATAATAAAACTCTCTGAAAGGTGATTATTTTACATGCGATGTGAAGTCTGCGGACGCAAAATCCACACGGATCCCGTGCGTGCGATAATCGAAGGCGCCAAGCTGACCGTGTGTGTTGAGTGCTCTAAACACGGTAAAGTCGTAATGCATGAAGAAGTAGCAATTTCACAGCCCAGTCCAACCAAATCGTATGCACATATCCCCGTCATCATGAAAAAACCGCCTGTTGCACAGGTGCAAATAACCACCGAGGTCGTCGATGACTATGCCGCCAAAATCCGTTCAGTCAGAGAAAAACTAGGCCTGTCTCATGAGGATTTGGGTAAAAAAATCAACGAAAAAGCTTCTGTGTTGCGGCACATTGAAACCGGCAAAATTGCACCCACCAACCAGCTTGCAAACAAGCTGGAGCATGCCCTAAAAATCACATTGATGGTTCCGATTGTAGACGAAAAAGTAACTGCCACAACGCCCAAAAAACTGGCTAGTGACGGTTTAACTTTGGGTGACCTCATCGATATGACTAAACCCGCTGAGGAGGCACCTGGCAAACGAAAGCCATCTTAGTTCAACGCCGATTAAACCGCGAAGAATCCACCTTAGCAGAACTCCAAAGCTTAGCCGAAACTGCCGGCTACACCATAGTTGGCACTATGGAGCAGACCCGTCGACCTGATGCCCGTTACCAAATTGGTGCAGGCAAAGTCGAAGAGCTTGTTAAACTCGTTGAAACAACGGGCGCTCAAAAAATAATTTTTGATAATGCTCTTCGAACCTTACAGAACTACAACTTGGCCAAAGCTACCCATGTTGAAGTTATGGATCGATTCCAGCTTATTTTGGAGCTCTTCCGTAGACGAGCCACCACAACCGAGGCTCAACTCCAAATCCAGCTGGCCACTCTTCAAAACGAGCTCAGACATGCCCGCGAAAAAGTACGTCTCTCCAAGGGTAGTGAGCAGCCTGGATTTATGGGCTTGGGTGTTTATGAAGCTGACATCTATCGTGATGCCATCAAGGCACAAGTACAGACCATACGCAAAAAACTCCGCCGTATACGAGAAAAACGTGTCTTACAAAGAGAACGGCGTGCAGAATTAGGCTTTTTAACAATTTCTCTGGCTGGATATACCAGCGCAGGCAAAAGTACCCTCTTTAATGCCCTAACCCAAGAAACTGCTCTGGTGGATAAAAGTCTCTTCACCACCCTCTCAACCCAGACACGTATGCTAGAGTTTAGCGGACGGCGTTTCCTTCTAACCGATACCGTAGGCTTTATTGATCGACTTCCTATTTCACTGATTGAGGCGTTCCACTCAACACTTGAAGAAACAATATTTGCTGACCTCATAATATTGGTTGTAGATTTAGACGAACCCCTAAACGCTATCGAGAAGAAAAATAATATCTGTCTTCAAACGATTGAACAACTCGGTGCCTCTGATATCCCCCTCGTAACTGCTCTCAACAAAATTGACTGTCTCACTCCCCAAGAACAAACAGAAAAACTTGCCGCTCTCAAAGATAAACTTAAAAATCCTCTTTTGCTTTCCGCAAAACGTCAAACCAATCTTGATGAACTCAAAAAATATGTTCTTAGAGTGCTTGAGCACTATGTGGCTGCAGAATTTAGTGTACCTCTAAGCGGTAATGTGATGCCCTTTATTTCTTGGGTACATCAAAAAGCTGATATTCACAACGAAGAATTCACAAATGACTCCGTGCACATAATCCTCGAAGCTGAACCCTCAATTATGGAGCAGATAAAAAAGAAGGTCCAAATATTAAATGGAAAATTCCAATTCACTTCCAGTCAACAACAACAATAGTGGTAGTAGTGGTTTCCCTCGAATTGTGGTTCTGCGTTGGGGTCATCGTGTTCAGCGTGATGTGCGGCTCACCACTCATGTTGCTCTAACCGCCCGGGCTTTGGGTGCCTCTGGTTTTATTTTAGCTGACACTGCTGATCGGCATATCGAAGAAACTATAGCTAAAATCACCCAAACTTGGGGTGGTGGCTTCAAATTTGAAATGTCTATCCCATGGAAAAGTGCCATTCGGGACTGGAAAAACCAAGGTGGTATTATTGTACATCTTACTGCTTATGGTGAGAATATTCAAACAAGTGATGTTTTAAACCGTATTAAAGTACAAAATAAAGATGTGATGCTTCTGGTGGGTAGTCAAAAGGTGCCTGGTGAATTTTACTCACCTGAAGTCTCTGACTTTAATGTTGCGGTGGGCAATCAACCTCACTCCGAATGTTCTGCTCTTGCTCTCTTTTTAGATCGATATTTTGGGGGTCAAGAGCTAGGTAGACCCTTTGAAAAAGCAAAAATCAGCATTATCCCAAAAGAACGCGGTAAGGAAATTAAAACAAACAACATTGAATTCTAAACGTCTTGTGAGAAGAGTTTTATTGCAGCAAGATGCAGTATTATGCGTGTCAAAAGGAACTTCCAGCATGTTATCAACTATTGATGATACAACTCTAAACAAAGTGGCCTTGGCGCTTGGAGACCAAGATGCTGTAATACTTATCGATCATCTAAAGGGCGTAGAAGAAATTACAGATGATGAAATCGCCAATAAAACCGCTATACGTCTAAACAGCGTACGCAAAATCCTCTACAAACTCTACGATCACTCTCTAGTTAGTCTAAGACGTACCCGTGATCCTAAAACCGGCTGGTTTATCTTCCACTGGAAACTCCAACCCGACCAACTCGAAGGTTTTATTCTCAGCCAAAAAAGGCGTGTCCTTGAAAAACTCAACGTGCGCCTAGAATACGAAAAAAATCATGACTTCTACCACTGCGGTAACCCAGAGTGCAAACGTATCCCCTTTGAAGAAGCAGTCGAGTTAGTTTTTCACTGCTCAGCATGCGGCAATCCTCTAACGCACTTTGCAAACGAAGTCATGATTGAGAAGCTCTCAGAAAAAGTAAACATCTTGCGCAGAGAACTAGGCGAATAAAGACGTGAACCCCCCGCTTCCAAACAGGGAGCAAGCGATCCAGCTTCTTAGAGAAACCAATTGCCCGCCCCAAGTCATCAACCACTGTATAGCTGTTGCAAACTATGCATTGGAACTCGCCTGTAAACTCCAAAAAAACGGCATAACCCTTGATTTATCTCTCATCGAAGCCGGCGCTTTGTTACATGATATCGGACGCTCTAAAACCCATGACGTTGATCACTCCTTAGCCGGCGTAGAAATTGCCCAAAATCTAGGTTTACCACCAACCATAGTAAACATCATCAAGCGTCATGTAGGTGCAGGTATTGCCCCCAAGGAAGCCCAGCGATTAGGCTGGCCCAAAGACATCTATATCCCCCAAACCCTAGAAGAAAAAATTGTCTGCTATGCCGACAAACGCATCGATAACGACAAAGATGTTGTACCTATAGAAATCGAAATTAATCGATTACAAACGGCAGGATTTGGGGAAGCAGCAGAAAGAGTTAGAAGACTCCACATAGAAATAACAAACCTAATAGGCGAAACTCATGACTAATCTGACCTTGCTCACAAAAGCCTGGAACGGCGGCCAAATACGCCAGATAGATGAATTATTACACACCCAATTCGCAGACCTCGATGTAGACCTAAAAATTCTAAGCAATCCCACAAACCGATGGGTACAGATATCTATTGAGGGTGAAGATCAAGCGGTAGCAACCGCTTATATACGCAAAGAAATCGGGATATGTCCTGCTAGTCTTGATGCAATAGAAGCTGATATGGTGCTCAAGGGTTATGTTTCTAAAATCGATATAGAAAAACAGAGGCTGATGGTGGATGTGGGCGTTTTTGAACCCAAAGCAACACAAGCTGTTGTCCCCCTGTCAAATCTGCAGTTACAGCTGGCTGATGGCAAAAATATTATGCTCAAACAAATCACCGACGCCTATGCCATCACTGAGGGGTTGCCCCTAAGTGTTAGGGTTATCTCAAAAGATGCAGATATTTTAACTGCCGAGTTGTCATCTGAACAGGCCACAACGTTGCAGAACTGGCAGCAATCTCTTCTTGATAGACTTATTGTGTTGCGTGCATCTAAGGAACTGGTTTCTGAGGTGATTGAGCGGACCCGACTAAACCGCGACGTTATCGATGTGGAACCGCTGGGATTGTTTGAGTTTGCTTTGGTCTGCAAGTTGGGCACTGATGCGGCAGGATTGGTCTCCCGGATGGGACGCTATATGCGCAATGCGGTGTTTGTGGTTTTTGCCGCAAAGAAAGCGCGGTTTTAAGTGTACCCCGGGACTAACCTTATAAGTGGAACATAATTAGTTATCCGATTTAGTATAATAAAAAATTAAAAACGAAAGGGAGAGGGTAAAAAATAAGCCAAACAGAAGAAAGAGCAGACGGTAGAAAAAAATACCGCATCGACATCGGCGCCTATGGCAGCATAGGCATAGAAGCACCAACCAAAGAAGAATGCCTCGAACTATTCAAAGAAGTCACCAAAACCAAACGCGACCAAAGAATAGACGAAGCCATCCGATAAACAACCAAAACCAACAAAACTACAACCAACTCAACACAAAACCATTTTACAGTAGCAACCCCACAAACATCAATCAATCCAAATCAAATTCAAGTTCTTATTTAACCTCAAGTTCAACCGCCGCTCAAAAAGAACCTGCCAAATAAAGACCTGTATTTTAGACTCTAAACGATGATGTAAGTTCAGGGTTAAAAAAAGAAAGAGTGATACTGGACTAGATGCCCAGTGCGCCTATGCCGATGCCTACGCCTATGCCTATGAGTGCCAGCAGGAACAATATGATGACAGCGACAACCACTGTGATAACCGCGATGACAAATGCTTTGATCCAGCCGCAGTCAAAGAAGTGCTTAATGAGCCCCAGCCACACAACAAACATGATGATTGTTGAGAGCAGACTGCCCCATACACCACCGCCCAATAAAGCTCCAACGATGGCGCTTATGACTGTACCAAGCGCGACTATCCAGATGGCATCTGTGAATTTGGCTTTATGTTTCCCTACAAGTACTCTGCCAACAAGCCACAGTATAGGTGCAATGACAACTATAGTAACAACTATTTGTATCAATAATCCTACGATATCCATAGTGGTATTTCTCCAATAGTATATTTGACACTGGGTTTTTAAAACAATCGCTTAAATCAAGAGTGCACAGTCACTAAGACAATACCTGTTTGACTGCTAAGAAGCCTGTTTTGAGTTGCTGACAATCCATAGCTCAGTGAAGTGGCTATGGAACTAAACGGAAGGTTTAACTCTATAACCTGCCTTATTGAGGTTTAGGGAGTAGTGGGATAGAAAATTCCGAGATATGGTTGTTTTATTTACTGGGGTAAGGAGATACAGGTTGTATGAGAAAATACATAATTGATGATGCAAAGCGATGTTTACAATGCAAAAATCCTCTATGCAGCAAGGGCTGTCCAATTCACACTCCCATAAAAGAAGCCATTGCATTGCTTCTTGAGAGTAAATTATTAGATGCAGGCAAATTACTCTTTGAAAACAATCCTCTCTCTTTGGTGTGTAGCCATGTTTGTCCCCAAGAAGACCAATGTGAAGGCCACTGCATCATGGGTAAAAAGGGCACGCCCGTTTTTATAAGCGCCATTGAGCAATACATATCTGACTACTACCTATACAACTACAAACCCGTGTGCTCCCTTCGAAACCGCGGAAAAGTAGCTATCCTTGGATCAGGCCCCGCCGGTATAACCATCGCATTTTTACTTGCAAAAAAGAACTATGACGTAACAATTTTTGAAAAACACGACCAAGTCGGAGGCATACTGCGCTATGGTATACCAGAGTTTCGCCTGCCAAAACGAATCGTAGACCAACTAATGGCCACTCTGATCCAAAGCGGCATAAAAATCCGTCCCAACACAACCATAGGCTCAAACCTAACCGTGGATGATCTATTTCGCGACGGCTTTCTCGCCATCTTTATGGGCACAGGCGTGTGGCAACCCCGCAAACTAAACATCAAAGGCGAAAGCCTAGGACATGTCCATTTCGCTATCGAATACCTAAAAAACCCCTCCGTTTATCGACTCGGCAAATCCCTAATCATCATCGGCGCAGGTAATGTAGCCATGGACGCGGCACGCACTGCCCTTCGACACGGTTGCGAAGAAGTCCTAATCGTTTATCACAAAGACAAATCAGGCATAACCGCAACTGAACACGAACTCCAATACGCCAAAATTGATGGCGCAAGACTCGAACTAAACAAACTAGCAACCGAAATCACCGACGAAGGCGTAGTATTTGCCGATTCAGAGATATACCTCGATGAAACCGGCCACAAACAAGCCCGAGCCATCCCCGGCACAGAAAAACTCTACAGTGCCGATTCAGTTATTATTGCAATAAGCCAAGGCCCCCGCACAGTTGTTGCCTCCTCCACCACCGGCATAAACCTAGGCCAAAACGGGTTGGTAGTGGTTGATGGGTTGGGTCACACAAGCCGCGAAGGTGTCTTTGCCGGCGGAGATGTCGTAACAGGAGCAAGAACCGTAGTTGAAGCCGTTGTTGCCTCCCGCAAAATAGCCGAAACTATCGATGAATACATCGTCAAAAAACAGGCGCATCCTGATAAGCTCTAATACCAAAAACTGAGCTTAACAGAAAATAGACCACCTTACTTTTTGTAGTAGTGTTCTATGCATTGTTTAGCTTGGTGTCTTTGCACCACTCGTTTGATGTAGTATTTGGCTCTAAAGTTTACTGAGGCCCAAGCGCATTTCCTGCATAGAATCTTGCCGTCTATTTTGAAGCGATTAGCACATACTCTTTGATACTCCAAAGATTGAGTGATCTCAAACCATGATTGAGACACTAAATTGCCCAGTGGATGTTTTAAACCAAAATCCATACAACACAAAGTTACATCCCCATTGGGCAACATTACGAACTGGGGTGCAGCAAGTTTTTCGCAGAAAAACCAGCCGCGCAAGTTTCTTGTTTGCGTTTCCTCACAGGATCCTGCTCGCTCATTTGATATAAAACGCTCATTCATCACATAAAACGTCGTAATATGTAGCTGGTTCATGGCTGCGGTTAGGGTGTCTTTGTATGCTTGGGTAAGTGGAATTTTAGCATTCCCCAAATTATCCGGCAAATGCAAAGTAATCTCAGGATTACAGCGTTTGAGCCGCTCCACATCTTTGCTCTTAAGACCCACAAGAGTTGAGAACAAACTAATCTTGTAACCCTGTGCATGGGTATACTCTATCATGTCTAGGCATTGCGGGTTTAAGAAAGGCTCCGCAAACCCCGAAAAATGAATCGCCACCTGCTTTGGCACACTGGATAGTGCGGACTTGAAGTCATCAAAACTTAGCACTTTGCAACCCTGATACTTTTTTTGAAAGATACGCTGTGGACAGTAACGGCAGTCAATAGTGCACTTACTCACAGTCGTAACTTCTAACCAAGGCTGAAACAGAGGCATACTCTCATCTGCAATGCTAAAGCAAGTTTTTAGTTATTTGTCTTACCTTTTTGCAAAACAAAACTTAGCTAAATACCACCAAAGCACATACACCAAACAAACAATCAATGTTGACTAACCATTGGCAAGCGTTGCTGATTGTCCGCTCAATATTTCTATAGAACCGTTTGGCAACACGAATTTTGTGCTTCTCTGTGGTGGGTGTGCTTCTTATTTCGGTGTTGTTTTGCCTGTTTTTGTGATGGATCGGCAAAACCTAAATATCAAAGAGTGTATATTTTGGCAGACGCGGGCCGGTAGTTCAGCTGGTATGAACGCTTGATTTGCAATCAAGAGGTCGGGGGTTCAAATCCCCCCCGGTCCACTTTTCTTAGTTTTGTTGGTAGT
This sequence comes from Candidatus Bathycorpusculum sp., assembly GCF_009778815.1. Classification (NCBI taxonomy): domain Archaea; kingdom Thermoproteati; phylum Candidatus Bathyarchaeota; class Bathyarchaeia (SeqCode); order Bathyarchaeales (SeqCode); family Candidatus Bathycorpusculaceae; genus Candidatus Bathycorpusculum; species Candidatus Bathycorpusculum sp. Next base: position 25,007 of record NZ_WRFL01000018.1, on the reverse strand, counting down.
TCGTTACATCGCTTTTCACTCTTAAGCGAGTGCTTATGAAAAATCATCGGCTGTTTCCTCAGCTTTAACTACGCCGGTTGTGGTGAAAAATGGCTATACTTCTGTGGGATTTTATAATGCAGATAACAAGTATGTACCTAAAGATGGTAAACTAGATGTAGGTTATCTCGTTTTTAATTGTTTAAATGATGATTCTCAAAAAGTTACTCTGACAGAGATTAAATTGGCGCAGATTGTTGATAATGGTGAGACCCGTAGTGAGTTTCTCGCCCCTGTTGAAATCAAAGTATTGCCTGAAAATAGTTCTGGAGGTTTATCGGTGGATGGTGCTAAGGGTTCGTCGGGAGATGGCGCTAATGGCGGGTCATCAATTGGTGCTAAGGGTTCGTCGGTAGATGATGATAACGCATCGTCAATTGGCGACAAGGATTCATCGGCAGATGATGATAGTGCTTCGTTAATTGCTGCCCATGATTTATTGGTGGATAATTCAAAAGATTCTGGTTTGTCGGTTGGTTTTTGGATTGCCCTTGTGCTTTTGGTTGTTGCGGTTTGCGGCATTGGTGTTTTTGTTATCATGAAAAAGCGTACCAACATCCAATAAAATAAACCGTCTACACTTTTTTTCTTGGGTCATTCTGTTTTGAAGTTGTGGTTTGTCCTCTTTGTTCTGGCTGATGTATAGAGTTGTTAGCAAGTTTCTATTGCATATTGAAAGAGACAGAAAGTATAGTTGGTTAACTGTTTATTTGATTTGTGAACTTTTTCAGTGTTTGCACTAACGGGGCTGCCGCTATTTACCTTAATGAATATGTATTTTTTATAGAAAAATATGGAGACAATATAGATATTGAATCTATTAACATATTTTTTATAATCAGCGTTTTGGATTTTACTTCTTAGAAAGCGTTTGCTTTCTTAAAATTTGTATGGGTAAAATTGAAATGAAGTTACAAACAAAAAATAATAAAAAAATGTTATCTTTTGCTCTGACTATCTGCGTTCTTTTTAGCATGATAGTAGCGGCATTACCCTACGCTACCGCAGCAACAGCCCTGGATGTAAGCTATCTGACGCTGGCTCCAGGATCAGATGCGACTCAGCTCACTTTTTCATGGCACACCGCAGACAAGGCTGATAACCCTGTTGTCCGTATATGGCAACAATATAGCGAGGCAATTGAATTTACTGGCACAAGTAGCGCCGCGCCGTCCTCTCTTAGCACCATGTATTATAATAGAGTTACCGTAACTGGTCTTGAGACCAATACCGCCTATACTTACCAACTTGGTGACGGCAATGACAACTGGAGTGTTGAATACACCACCAAAACAGGTACCCCTGACTCATTCAGCTATATAGTGTTCGGTGACCCACAGGTCTCCAGTCAAACCTATGGTAACAACTGGAAAAACACTTTGGAACTGGCTCTTGGCGTGAACTCTGATGTTGCTTTTATGGCCAGCACTGGTGACAACATTGATTCTAACACCAGAGCTCAGTATGATTACTTCTTCACACCCCAGTCAATCTTCTCATCTCTACCTCTAGCTACATGCATGGGTAACCACGAAGGTTCAGGCACAGCACCACATGTCTTTTATAACCCACCAAACACAAACGGCGGGGCGGACGTGGTGGACTATTGGTACCGATATGGTGATACCCTGTTTATGGTTTGGGATTCTACCACTGGTAACGCGGCTGGCATGAGGAACTTTTTGCAAAATGCGATTGACGCAAATCCGGATGCAACTTGGAGAATCCTCAATTTCCACTATGACGTATACGGTCAAGGCAGTTCGCACGCCCTCTCAGACGGCAAAAACTACAGAGATACATATGTTCCTGTGATTGACGAGTTCGGTATCGATGTCGTATTTAACGGACATGACCACTCTTACAGTCGTTCATATCCAATGAAATGGTCTGGCAACTCCAGCACTTCAAATACCCTGGGTATGCAACCTGAAAACCTGATTGACGGCAAAGCCACCGACTTAACCGGCACTGTCTACTTCTCCCTCAACTCCGCAAGCGGCCAAAAATACTATAGCTTAGTGGCGCAACAACCTTACACTGCAGTTATGCACCAGAACAACCGCCCGATGTTTAGCATTGTGGATATGACTGCCAGCTCCTTCACCTGCACTACTTATCAGGTGAACGCGGATAACACTCTTAGTATAATAGACTCCTACACTATTGCCAAAACCATTAATGTCCCCGTGTCTGCTGTTGTTGCTTTGAGTGGCGCTACCGATGTTGTTGTTGGTAATGACGCTACATACACTGTTTCTGTTAGTGATGTAAGCAAGCTTGCTACGGTTACTCTTCAGTTTGAAGTTGACGGCGCATACTTTAGCGGTAAATCTTTCACTGGTCTTAATGGCTTTGAGGTCCTTGGTGATGTTGCGTGGACTCGGGATAGCACTGGTGTTTGGACGGGTCGTGTTACTCTTGTCAACTTTAATGGCGGTGTAAGTAGTGCTGCTGGTGCTTTGGATATTTTTGAGATGGTGTTGGCATCAAACAGTAACTTGCTTGGAACTACTGATGTTAGGTTGGTTGATGCTGTCTTAAGCGGCTATGATGATGCGGATGTGGCGGTCTATATTGATTCTTTGATAGCAAATGGACTTGTACAAACATCTATTGGTCAATACTTTTCAAAGTATGATGTTAATCGTGATGGTGTTGTTGATCAGCTTGATTTGACTGCTGCTCAGTTGTTCTTTATGGCTAAAGAGGGCGATGCTAACTGGAATGCTGCTAAGCGTGCTGATGTTAACGGTGACGGCCGAGTCGATATCGAAGACTTGATCCTCATCCTCAAAAACATCACATGGTAACCCCCCCAATATCTTTTTTTATTAAAAACTTGCAATATTTTGTATTTCTATTGCAAACATTTTTTGCTTATAAATAACTTCCCACAAACAGATATTGCTCCGATGATACGTCCATAATACCCTAAATCGCCATCAACTTGTCTTACGGACAAGAAAATCTCTGGTTTTACTTGTCGAGAAACATCCAAACCGGTTATATACTTTTTGTACGGTTATTTCAATAGACATTTTGACAGCCTTTCCGTTGGAAGTAAATTTATTTAAAGAAAAAGGTTTGAAGTTGCGTGATAAAAGCCCCGTTTCAGGGCTTTTTCACGAAGAATACTTCAAATACCGATTTTGTTCCACCTTTTACACATATACTGCTTGTTAAACAATGTGGAAAAAGCCTAAGATGGCAACGAAGTATCAGCTTTAAAGTTTAACCGATGGTAGCGTTTCTGTTTCACCTTTTATGTAGCGTCCTATTAAAGAACCAATCTGACCGCCCTGTTCCCAGACAGGTAACGTTTCGACAGCAATGCATAAATCTTTTGAAATGTCCGCATCCGGCCCAAACAAGCGTCTAGCCCCACTGACATTGCAGACCCCTCCAACGCCGCATGTCAGGCAAGCCACGTTGCCGCCAATGTGAAACTGCGCTACATGGTTAAACTTTTCCATCTGCATAACAACAGCCAAACTCGAAAGCACCTTCTGAGCAGTTGAGGTCTCTATGCTTGATACGACTGTTACCGCAATTCTGCTTTGATTTAAACTATGTAAATGTCTCATTGACCATAATCTTTCGATGAATGCTTTTGTGTAGCCATCTATCATACGGTATGGTGCGTATCCGCCGATAACAATGGCTTTAGATGTTAGTAGCTTTTTGGCAAGTTCTGGGAAATCGTCATTAATTTTGCAGATGTTGTCTTTGACGCAGGCTTTACATGCTCGGCAGGGTCTTACTGTGATGTCGCTTAATTTGACAAAATCATAGCTCAGTCCGCTGGATTTTAGTATATGCATAATAAACCTATCAGTATTGCTATTTGGTACAGGGCTTCCGGATATGCCCATTATTTCTTTATCCATTTTGTATTCCTTTCTCGGTGCTTTCTTATGTTATGTCCTATTGACAGGATAAATAGATTTTTAATAGTTGATAAAAAAGAAACTTTGCAGGGTAGTTGGTGGTAGTTCGCGAAGAACTATTGTCTGGGTTTTTGGTAAGCGTGGTGCGACAACATTAGACAGCTCACATCAAAGGCTCTCATCTAGCGCAGAATAGAACAAACTAAAATGAAGCACCAACTGATTAGCTGTTTAATGTCACCATCAAACTTTCCACTTATTCTACCCTGTTGCTCCCTTTGATTGTGTGTATAGTTGCTTGATGCAGTATTGTCATTTGGTGTTACGATGAATCCCGAAATTTCAGAAATATATCTTTGATTTTTCTCCCGATATGGGTAATATCGGATGATACTATTGTTCCTTTTGTGCTTTGCATGTTATCAACAAGTATATGAGCGGCGCTGACACGGGCTTGCTCTGTAAATATCGTTTGTGAGTTAATAGGCAGATCTATTGGTGAATGACGCAACACATATCTGCCGTCTGAAAATTGTTCCCATGCTTTTGTATTATCCATAAGCATCGTTTCTAGCATTTCAAAAATTCGTTGCTGAAGTTCCCCATCCAGAACAGGACAAGAAATTTCGATACGACGTTCAGTATTTCTTGTCATCAAATCAGCCGATGAGATGTATATTTTTTTGTCGTCCCCTGCTCCAAAGCAGTAAATTCTTGAATGTTCCAAAAATTCGCCTATGATACTGATAATTGTGATATTTTCGGTAAGTTGCGGAACACATGGTATCAGGCAACAGATACCTCGCACAATCATGGAAATCTTTACACCACTTTGAGATGCTTCAATTAATTTTACTATAATGTCTTTGTCCGTGATTGAGTTGCATTTAATAATTATTCTCCCGTTTTCACCATTCTTTGCCTTCTTCTCCTCCGCCTCTATACATTGTAAAATATTCTGTTTGTAGTAATTAGGAGCTATCCACAGATGGGTATAATCTCCATCATGATTACCCAGTAAAAGGTTATTGAAAAATCTGGCCGCATCTTTACCGATTTCCTGATTTGCTGTGATCAACGAGAGATCAGTATATTGTTTTGCAGTTTTTTCATTATAGTTGCCCGTACCTATTTGCGTAATATATTGTATTTTTCCGTTTTCTTTTTTAGTAATCAGACATATTTTGGAATGTACCTTATAGCCAGATGGCCCATATATCACACGGCAACCTGCTTCATCTAGTCGATTTGACCATTCGATATTATTGGCTTCATCAAATCGAGCACGTAACTCCATTAGTACAATGACTTCTTTCCCATTTTCAGCAGCGCGAATCAGTGATTCGGCAAGTTTAGACTGGGAATCAAGCCTGTAGAGGGTTATTTTTATGGATAAGACTGTTGGATCTTCTGCGGCTTGTTTAATCATTTCAAGAAAGGGTAAAATGCTCTCATAAGGGTAGGACAAAAGGTGATCTTTCTTTTGAACGTATTTCATTATGTTTATTTTTTTGTCAACAGGATAAATATCACAGGGGGTATGTACTGGTCTTACCAAATTTTTTCTGTTTTTTAGCTCTATTTTCTCCTCAAGTTTATGACAATAGTTAAGGTCAAGTGGTGTGGAAGATAAGAAAACTTGTGTATCTTTTAGGTTTAGTTTTTCGCAGAAAAATTCGATAAAAGCGTTTTTTACCTCATACTGAATTTCCAATCTGACAGGTGTAAGGCGTTGGCGTTTTTTAATGAGTTTTTGCATAAATTGGCGATAGTCGATATCCTCGTCTAGTATGCCTTGTTCTGTGTTAATGTCGGCATTTCTGGTTACGGTTAGGATTGTTTTATTTTGTACTTTATACGGTTTAAAAGCGATATGTGAAAAATAATAAATTACGTCCTCTAATAAGACAAAGCGAAATGTTCCTTCTAGAAAGATAATTCGTTCCAATGTTTTGGGAACTGCTATCAATCCAAACGAAGATTTGTTTTTATGTTCCAATGTCACGGCTATATGGAGTTGTTTATTGTCGATATGGGGAAACGGGTGGCGGCTGTCAATTATTTGTGGGGACAATAAGGGCATTATATCCCGTATGAATTGTTTTTCAACCTTCTTTTGTTCATTATGATTCAGGTCACGCATTCTCAAATGGTTAATTTCGAATTTTGTTAGATTTTCTATAACGGTGAAAAAATAGTTGTCTCTAAGTGCATACAGTGAGGTTGTTTGTTTGAATATGGCGTCAAGTTGTTGTTTTGCTGTCATGCCTGTTTTATTATCAAAATATTCGGGAGCAAACAGCATGTAGTCTGTTAGGCTGCCAACCCGGATCATATAGAACTCGTCAAGGTTATTGCTGAAAATAGAGATGAACCTTAGTCGTTCTAATGGTGGATTGTTACTAAAGTTTGCTTCCTCTAAAACCCGTTCATTGAACTTCAGCCATGATAGCTCCCTGTTTTGTATGCAGTGATTAAAATCAGTTTTGTTTGCCACTGTTGGGGGGTTCATCATGTTTCTTTAGCACCCTGTCCATTAAATAACCTTCACGGATACCGTATTCACTTACCGTTATGGTCTTACATTCGAATTTTTTTATTGCATATCGCAGGATAGCCAGTCCTGGTAAAATAGTCATTAACCGCTCAGGGATAGTTTTGTATGTAGTGTGGTAAATATCGTTTTTATTTTCTATCAAAAGTTTGGTAATTTTCTTTATGTAGCGAGTTTCAATGCTGTTTTGTTCCTGTGGAAGATCAAAAATGCTACAAGACAGTTTAAGCGCGGCTCGAAGTGTGCCCCCCACGCCGATCATCAGTGGATAGTTTGTATCTGTTTCCCAATCAATCTTTGAAAATTGGTTACTTATATCTGCTGTAATCTGTTTCATTTCACTTTTTTTAGGTATTATTTCGCTCACGTGTTTAACAGCTAGATTCAAACAGCCGATTGGTAGGCTTATAAGATTTACAGCTCTGTAATTTCTGAAGAGCACAAGTTCAGTGCTTGCTCCTCCAATGTCAATCATTACTCCGTTATCGCAATTTACATATTGAGAAGCCCCGGCAAACCCTAAGGTAGCCTCTGTTTCGCCTTCAAGAACATTTGGTGTCAACCCAGTTTTCTCAATGATAAGTTTTACGGCTTCGTCTTTGTTTGTAATGTTTCTAAGGGAAGCTGTAGCAATCAAATGAATATTGGATAATGCAGTAAAGTTTAGTGCATTTGCTTTAAAATCATTCAGAACGGCGCATGCTTTCTTGATGCCATTTGTGCTTAAGGCATCTTTTGAAACATATTCAGCAAGTCCCAAAATTTCTTTTTGATTGAAAATTTTATCAAATTTGCCATTTTCATATCTGTAGATGGCAAGTCTTGTTGAATTAGACCCGAGATCAATTATTGCATACTTCATAAGGGTATGCTTTTTAATTTTATTATATAAATGTGCTTTATTTATTATATATGCGGTAAATTGGTTTATTTATTATATATAGTTTGCAAAATTGTTTTTTGCACAACACTTTCAGTTTAAGGCCAAACTATGCTCGGATGGCGTGCAAAAATGTCTTTAAACAAACTTTCAGCATCGACAACAACATGCGGCTACATGTGCTGTTGGTTCTTATGGCATTTATGTGAGCACTAAAGGTGATGTCCAAATTCATACTTTATGGAAATGTCAGAACATACCGCCAGCACTTCAGCACTTCATAGCGCTTTGATTTTTTGGATGTGCTATAAAAAAACAATCCCAAACAGAAGCGTATTGGTGATTTAAAGCTTAAAAAGAGCTGGAAAAAGGGGGTCACAGCACATTAAGCGCATCATTTGCAGAAATGGTCTAGGGGTATGTGTGATGAGAAAAAGTTATTCTTAACATCTGCGAGGTACATAACTATACGTACAGAAAAAATCGGTTCAACCCCTTCTCCCCTTTCATCATAAAAATTTCGCAGAGATATGATGACAGAAACAATCCCCATTATTATGCGTTTATACTATGACGTCTTAGCATATTGAATGCGACCTTTATACACAAGTGCAACAAGTAACACTCCTATTACAGTGCATACGCCAATTACCAAACTAAACTCAGCTAGGTTAAGGCCTGCTATTGTTATCTCTGTTTGAGCTGTTTGATCTGAGGTATCAGTGGAGCCTGATGAGGTTGTATTGGACTGATTTGGGGTTTCATTGTTTTGTGTGCCAATAGTTAGGGTTTTTGTGTTACTCCACTCACTTGTTTCTCCTTCAAAGTAGTAGGGTATTACTACTATGGGTGGACTTAGGTCTGCTTTGAGGACTCCGTTCATGGCTTGTACTTGATAATCTACTTTCCCGCCAAAAGGTGCAAATACTCCTCCGATATGGGTGCCGTCAAAGTTACCCGTGAGGTTGCTAAAGCTGTCCTTAGGTCCTCTATCATCACCGCTAAAGATTATCTCGGTATATGCAGAATCCGACTGTAGTGGAAAGCCGTCGTTAGCACGGAATGCTTCCGTCCAGGTGTCTGAATAATGCCCTTTGCATCGAATATTGTACATTAAACCCGAATAATTCGGTTGATTTTTAATCGTAAATTTGATGGTTCCTGCTTCTACGTGATAGCCGGGTTTGGTTATCGTTTCGCCTGTGAAGGGATCTGTTGATTGAGCGGGCGGTACATCATAGGATTGATTAATGAACTCTACGCTAAACTCGGGAACAGCCGGCTTCTTTGAAGCACTCTGCGCTTGTGCTTTATCTATACAAGATATAGCGGCAAAACACAATCCGCTGACTAACAAAACAAACAGAAATACACCAAAGATCTTTTTCATATCAACCACCTTGTGGCTATAGGTCTGTTCTGATATGAAGTTTACTGCAACCCTAAACAGCAAATACAGAAGTTAGCTTCCGGATTTTTGAGTAAACTACTTCCATAAAAATTGGGTATCGTAGACTCGGTTAGGTGTTTTCTTCTCTTAGTTTGTTGAGTTCTTTTTTCATTTCTTCAACGGTTGCATACGTTGTGCCTGATCCGATGTAGTCCCAAATAGATTTTTTTGGTTTAACAAGAATTCCATTCTCTGTTTCAATGACTTCTATGTGTGTTCCTTCTTCTATTTTGAACTTTTTACGTAACCTTACAGGGATGGTTATCTGACCTTTTTTTGTTACTACAACCTCATCTGCGTCCATACTGCAACACTATCTTACTATTCCTTCTTACTTTGAGCTGTTAAGTTTTTAATAACTTTTATTGCCTGCTTAACTCAGAGTTTTAACCAAGCGGTTGTTGTTTTTGCTCTTTTTTTGTTAGTTTACGTTAGTATCTGACACGGGTGGTCGTTTGGTTTTGTGGTTGGTTGCTGGTTTTCTGTTGTTGGTTTCGCGTTTTGTTTATATGCGGGTTATCTATTTACTGTTTTTAAAAGAGGTTGTCTCTCTAAAAATAGCTTTGCAGTACTTGGTATGAGGATTTAGCCTAGTATTGATGCGATAATTTATTAGGGAGTCAGCTGTTGTGGTGTCCTTAGTGACGTATGATGAGGAATTGCGTTCATACAAGGCGATTGCCTTCATTGAAAGCTTAGTGTCGATTTGTTATTGTAAATCAGGCGCATTTCCCCAACAGAACGTTTTTGCAAAACAAAAAACCCTTAGATATAACTCTAAATATTTAGGTGAAAATTTATGGATAAATTAAAATTTGCCATCCCCAAAGGTTCCCTAGAAAAAGCAACCGCAGAATTCTTCTCCAAATCTGGCTTCAAACTCGGCGGAACTGATCGTACTTATCGTCCAAGTATAAATGACCCCCAAATTGAGATGAAAGTGCTACGACCCCAAGAAATCCCCGTGTTTGTCAGCGAAGGTCTCCAAGACATAGGTATCACAGGTGAGGACTGGGTAAAAGAAAACCGTGCTGATGTTGAGATTCTCCAAAACCTCGAATACGGCAAAATCCGCCTAGTTATTGCAGTGCCCAAAAGTGTTCCCGCAGGCACCACCTTGGGTCAGTTCATGGAGTCTATTTGGAGTCAGGGCAAAAACTTCCGTGTAAGCACCGAGTACCTCAATATAGCTTCTGAGTATCTCAAAAGCACCCCTGAATACAAAGCCCGCTTTGGCGAAACAGATCCTGTGTTGGTTACACCTTGGTGGCGAAAGGGCGATAATCCTAAAGCTAAAATCTTTCTCTCCTTTGGCGCCACAGAAGCCAAACCCCCAGAAAACAGCGACTGTATCATGGATGTAACCGAAACCGGAACCACCATAGAAGCAAACGGTTTGCGCATAATTGATACGGTTCTCACATCCGCAGCTATACTTATTGCCAATAAAAAAGCGCTCCAAGACCCCCAGAAACGAGAAAAAATCTACGACATTGTGGCTCTGCTAAAAGGTGTTGTTGATGGCTCAAAACGTATACACATATTTGTCAATGTCAAAAAAGAAAACCTCCAAACCCTGCTAACCGAACTACCCGCCCTTAAAAACCCCACAATATGTCCCCTAGCTGATGAGGGTTGGGTAGGCGTCAATACAGTCATTGAAAAAGACTGCTTCATAGCCATACTTCCAAAAATCCGCCGACTCACTCAGGGCTTAGTGGTGTTTGAACCACGCCAGGTGCTAGCCCTTGATGAGATCGCCTGGAGAACCGACGACCAATGCAAAACCAACCAATCCTAAAACTGTGGACCACAAATCAGTTACCCAAAGATTGGTTCTGTCGTCAACAAACCAATCAAAATCAAGCGGAGCTTCAAACCACCGTAAAAACCATCATAGACCACGTTCGAACCCAAGGCGACCAAGCAATCATAGAGTTCGCCCAAAAATTCGACAAAGCCAACCTCACACCCGCCACCCTGCAAGTCAACTCCCAAGAGATCAAAGACGCCTACCAACAAGTCACAAAACAACAAATAGCCGCCATCGAGTTCATGAAACAACGCGTTAGCATCTTCCAAAATCAACTCCTCACCCAAACCAACGTTCAAGTCTTCAACGAGGGTATTATGGTAAAAACCCTGATGCAACCCCTGGAAAGTGTTGGATGCTATATTCCAGGCGGCCAAGCCGCATACCCAAGCACCGTGATCATGACTGCACTGGTCGCTAAACTCGCCGGCGTAAAACGCATCGTGATATGCTCTCCCTGCGATGCAGAGGGCAAAGTCAACCCCTTAGTGCTTGTCGCCGCTGATATTTGTGGCATAAGCGAGATCTATCGAATCGGCGGCGCCCAAGCCATCGCTGCGCTAGCCTATGGCACCCAAACCATAGCTCCAGTACGCAAAATAGTTGGACCCGGAAGCAAATACGTCACAGCCGCCAAAGTCCAAGTCTCACAAGACACCGCCATAGACATGCCCGCAGGACCAAGCGAAATCCTAATCCTAGCAGATCAATACGCAGATCCTTGCCTAATCGCCTATGACATGATCTCCCAAGCCGAACACGGTACCGACAGCATCTCAGCCCTTATAACAACCTCTCCCAAACTAGCCCAAGACGTACAAAGCTGGATCACCAACATAGTAGCTCAAGCCCCCCGAGCTGAGAAAGTTCTTGAATCCCTCTCTAAATATGGTTTTATCATAGTCTGTACTGATATGGATCAAGCAGTCAAACTAACCAACCAATTTGCCGCCGAACATCTAGAAGTTTTGACAAACAACGCCCAAACTCTCTCCAAACAACTCATCGCCGGTTTAATCCTAATAGGCCCCTACAGCCCTGTACCACTAAGCGATTATGCCAGCGGAACCAACCACGTACTACCCACCGGCGGCTTCGCCCAATCCTTCTCCGGACTCTCCGTTATCGACTTTATGCGCCGCGTCAGTATTGCAGAATGCTCCAAAGAAGGCTTAGAAAAAGTCCGCACACACATTAAGGTCCTAACCGATACTGAGAACCTTCCCAATCACTCCAAAGCCATAGAGGCGAGATTCCAACAATGAGTGCCTCCTACCGTGCATGGCTCGATAAAAAATTGGCCAAACTAGGCGCTATTGACTGCTACAGCGCCGGTGTCACCCCTGAGGGTCTAGCCGATCAACTAGGCGTTGAGTCGTCTGAAATTGTTAAGCTCAATTTCAACGAAAACCTCTACATCGACCGCGCCAAACAAACTGATATCATGAAGCAGCTCTGTGACGAAATCGATCTGCGCATGTACCCCGAGGATGAAGAAATCAAATTACGCCAAAAACTAAGTCGCCACCTCGCTGTTCCTGAGGACTTTTTAGTAGTGGGCAACGCAGGTGATGAGTTAATCGATCGTATGGTACGACTCTTCATTGAGCCCAGCGATGCAGCAGTGGCCTTCACGCCCTCCTTTGCTATCCCCCGGCTCTGTGTCAAGCGCCAAGGCGGCCAATACATAGAAATCCCCCTAAACGCTGACTTTCAACTCAACATAAACGCCATGCTGGACGCATTTTCAGAGAAAACCCGTTTGCTCTATTTGTGTTCACCCAACAACCCCACCGCAAACCAACTAAACCCCAAAGACATCGAAAAACTAACCCAAGCATTCCCCGGCATAGTGATCTTAGATGAAGCTTATGGCGAATTTGCCGATTATAGCTTCATTTCACGCATCCAAGAATTCCCCAATATGATTATACTGCGCACATTCTCCAAAGCCTTTGGTCTAGCCATGTTGCGCCTAGGCTATGCTGTGGCCAACCCCGAATTAGCCAAGGTGATGCGCGATAAATCCCCCCTACCCTACCCCGTAAGTGGATTCTCTATTCGGATGGGTATAAAAATGCTCGAAAACATCACCATAGCCCAAAGTGCCGTCTCAGCACTTATAACCGAGCGCACAAATCTCATAGAGCAACTAAACCAAATCGAGGGTATCAAAGCATTTGCCTCACAGGCAGACTTTATACTCATAAACACCCAAACCCCCGCAGACCAACTCTACACCAAACTGCTTAAACGGGGCATCATACTAAAAAAATGGGGTAAGCTCCTACAATATGAGAGTTGCTTCCGCATAACTGTGGGCCTGCCCCAGATGAATGCTAAACTAATCGAGGCACTAAAACAAATCCAAGGAGAAAAAAAATAATGACGATAATGAGATTTCAAGAGGTTCAGCGTAAAACCAAAGAAACAGACGTTCGTGTTAGTGTCAACTTGGACGGAGAAGGCAAAGCCACAATATCTGCCGGAGTGCCGTTTCTTGATCACATGCTCACTTCTCTGGCCACCCATAGCCTAATTGATATATCAGCATCCGTTAAGGGCGACTTGGTACACCACTGCGTAGAAGACCTCGCCTTGGGCCTAGGGGAAGCCCTAAACAAAGCCTTAGGCACCCGCGAAGGCATCACCCGCTTTGGAAGCGCCGCCGCACCCATGGACTGCTCCATAGCCTTTGCTGCGGTTGACTTAGTTAAACGCCCCTACGGCAAACTCGACCTCAAACTAAAAGGCAAAAAAATAGAAGACATGCCCACCGAAGACATCGTGCACTTCTTTGAATCACTCATTCAAACCCTCCAAGCAAACATCCACATCCTTGTCCTATATGGTAGCAACGACCACCACAAAGCCGAAGCCGCAACCAAAGCCCTCGCACTTGCACTGCGCCAAGCAATCACTATTGACCCAAGACGCAAAGGCGTACCCAGCAGCAAAGGAGTCATCTAAGTGGCCAACACAACCATATTTGACTACGGCGCAGGCAACCTCCTAAGCCTAAAAACCGCCCTAGAAAAAACTGGATTAACTACCACCATAGCCACCACCAAAGAAGACCTAACCCAAGCAGACGCCATCGCCCTACCCGGCGTAGGCAACTTTACCGCCTCCCTAGAAAAACTAGCCCCAGTCAAAGAAACCATACACACCAAAGCCACACAAGGCACACCCATACTTGGCATATGCCTAGGACTGCAGCTATTCTTTCAAACAAGCCAAGAAGGACCCGGAGAAGGACTAGCCCTATTCAAAGGAGAAGTCAAACAACTCCCCGCAACAACAGTAAAAGTACCTCACATGGGATGGAACACCCTTAGCATCAAAAAACCAACTGAACTCCTCGAAGGCATTGCTGAGGACACCTACGTATACTTTGTTCACTCCCTATATCCCGACCCCAAGGACCCAAACATAGTGGCCACACAAACATACTATGGCCAAACCTTCACCTCTGCTATCGCCCAAAAAAACATTTACGGCACCCAATTCCACCCCGAAAAATCCGGCGAAGCAGGCATCCAAATACTCAAAAACTTTGCAAAAATAATAGTACGGTAAGTGACAAATATGCAATTAATACCTGCAATAGACCTAATGGGCGGAAAAATCGTCCGCCTAACCCAAGGTGCCGCCGAAACCGCCAAAACCTACGAAGCCCAATTCGGCACACCCCTCCAAGCCGCCCAACGCTGGCAAAGCGAAGGCGCAGGCAAACTCCACATAATCGATCTCGACGCAGCATTTAGCATAGGCGACAACCGCCCAGTCATCGCCGAGATCGCAAAAAACATCACCCTACCCCTCCAAGTCGGCGGAGGCATACGTAGCTACGAAGTCGCCGAGAGCCTGCTTCAAGTAGGCGTCGCCCAAGTCATACTGGGCTCACTAGCCTTTAGCGACCCTTCCGCTATCACAAAAATCCAAAAAACCTTCGGCGATGATACCGTCATAGTTGCCCTAGATAACTGCAACGGCCACATCATGGTTGATGGCTGGCAAACTGAGACCCCCATGACCGTAGATGAAGCCCTCAACAAATACACCCAACTAGGTGTCCACACATTTCTCATAACCTCCATCGCACAAGACGGCATGCTAAACGGCCCCGACATCCAAACCCTCACCGACGCCGTCCAACAATCCTCAAACACCAAAATCATCGCCGCAGGCGGCATAGGTTCCATAGCTGATTTAGCCGCACTCAAAGCAATCAACTGCAAAGGAGCCGTCATCGGCAAAGCCCTCTATGAAAACCGATTCACACTAAGAGAAGCACTAACAACCATAGGACCCTAACAATATGCCCCTAGCAAAACGAATCATACCTTGCCTCGATGTCGACCACGGCCAAGTTGTCAAATGCATAAACTTTCAAAACCCCAAATCAGCCGGCGACCCAACCGAAATGGCCAAACGCTACAGCGACGATGGCGCCGATGAGTTGGTCTTTTTAGACATTACCGCCTCAAGCGAAAAACGCGACATAATGCGCAAATACGTCCAAGAAGTCGCAAAAACAATCAACATACCCTTCACCGTCGGCGGAGGCATCCGAAGTGTAGCAGATGCACGCCTAATTCTTTGTAGCGGAGCCGACAAAGTCTCCATTAATACAGCCGCAGTCGAAAACCCCCACCTAATCACCGAACTAGCCGATGCCTTTGGACGACAATGCGTCGTCTGCGCTATCGACGTCAAACGCAACCCCACCACCACTGCCACCTCAGCCAACACAAAAAACACAATAAACACCCCCAAGGGCCCCGTTTGGTTTGAAGTCGTCACCTACGGCGGCAGAAAACCCACAGGCATAGACGCCCTAACATGGGCCACCGAAGCCGAAAAACTAGGCGCCGGAGAATTCTTAATCACCTCCATGGACAAAGACGGAACCAAAGACGGTTATGACCTCGAATTAACCCGCAATATAAGCGAACATGTCAACGTTCCCATAATTGCAAGCGGCGGAGCCGGAGAACCCAAACACCTCTACGATGTATTCACAGAAGGCAAAGCGGACGCCGCACTAGCCGCCTCAATTTTCCACTACAACAACTATCCCATTCCAAAAGTCAAAAACTACCTGCACAAAATGGGGGTGACCATACGACAACAATAACACCAACCGAACTGCTCAAAAAACTAGATTTCACAAAAGGCAACGGGCTCATCCCCGTTATAACCCAAGACGCCAAAACCAAAACCGTCCTAATGCAAGCCTACGCCAACAAAGAAGCCGTAGAACTAACCCTAAAAACCAAAAAAGCAACCTACTGGAGCCGCAGCCGAAACGAAATCTGGATAAAAGGCGAAACCAGCGGAAACACACAAAAAATAATCTCCATAAGCACAGACTGCGACTGCGACTCACTACTATATCTAGTCGAACAAACCGGCCCTGCATGCCACACAGGCGAATACAGCTGCTTCTACAACCAACTACTCTAAACAACCTTCAACCCTCCTTAAACATCTAATTTTCCCTCCTTTGTAGAACACACATGGCGTTCTCAAATTCTTCAAAACACCCCGCATGCCTGAGAGGTCTGCGTTTAAGCGGTGCACGAGCTGTTTAAGCCCTTGAGTTAACACTTTTAAACACAATCTGCTCTTTTTCTTTGTGGAAAATATGTCTCTGCATGAAGCGCTACTCTACACTCGCCAAGATGATAACAAAGTCAAATGTTGTCTTTGTGCACGCAGTTGTCTTATCAGTATGGGTGCACCTGGCTTCTGTTTGGTCCGAAAAAATGAAAACGGTACTCTCTATAGCCTAAACTATGGTAAAGCTGTCTCTGTAGGCGTTGATCCTATCAGCAAAAAGCCCCTCTATCACTTCAATCCAGGTGCCTCAGTGATGTCTATAGCGGCGGCGGGTTGTAACTTTCGTTGCCAATTCTGCGATAACTGGATGATAAGCCAAGACCACCAAGCACCCGGCGATCCTTTCTCAGCCGAAGAAGCAGTTAGTGCCGCTCAAAACACAGGTTGCCAAGGCTTAAGCTACACCTACACCGAACCTACAATCTTTTTGGAGTATGTCTATGACATAGCCAAGCTGGCCAAACAGGCCGGATTATTCAACACCTTTGTAACCAATGGATACATGACACCCGAAGCAGTAAAAACAATTGCACCCTGCCTCGATGCGGTTACTGTAGATTTTAAAGGCGGTGCCGACCCCGATTTCTACCGCACAAACATGAGCGTTCCAACAGTCGAACCCATATATGATACCCTAAAAGAATTCAAACTCCACAATGTCCACATCGAACTAACAAACCTCGTTATTCCCAAAATCGGGAACTCGTCTGAAAACATCCGCTCTCTATCTAAGTGGATAAACGATTACTTGGGTCCTGATACCCCTCTGCATATGTTGCGTTTCCACCCCGAATATAAAATGGCCAACACCCCTGCTACTAGTGTGCAAGAAATGGAGCATGCCTATCTAACCGCCAAAAATCAAGGTCTCAACTATGTCTACATCGGCAACATCACCGATCACCCCGCCGAGAACACGATTTGCCCCAACTGCGACATCGCTGTCATCAAACGATGCGGCTTTGAAGTCACACAATGGAACCTAACCGACGACATGCACTGCTCTGTCTGTGGACACCCCATCCCCATAAAAGGCAAACACTGGCAAAACAACCAAAAATTCCCCTACGCACTCTTCTAAACAATCACAAACACTGCAATTGCCTATAATCCTAAAATGGCGTCTTGGATTAGTCTTATTAGTGAAAAGTTGGTTTGCTTTGGTAGCGTTTCTCTATGACTAAATATTTGGCGTTGGCGGTTAAGACCAGTTACTGGAAACCCCATGAAAACTATCTCTATAAAATAACTGAGGCTCTGAGCGGCAAGCTCTTAGATGGGGATTTTGTGGTTGTTTCTGAGAAGGCTCTATCGATTGCTACGGGTTGTATAGTTGATGAAGCCTTGGTTGAGCCTAGTCGAAATGCCAAATTTATTGCTGGGGTTTGGATGCGTGTGGTTTGGGGCTATGGTCTTGGGGTTTTGTGTGGGTTTGGGGGGCGGTTGCTTAGGCGTCTGCGGGAGTACCCCTCTGAGTCGGGGAGTCGTCATAAGCAGGTGGCGCTGGAGCATGCAGGACTTTTGGCTGCGTTGATGTTTGGTTCTGAGGGTGGGATTGATGGTTCTAATTTGGCCTATTCCTATGTTAGTTTGCCTCTGGGTGGTGTTGAGGGTTTTGCTCAGAAAATTCGGCGATGTATCAGAGAAGAGTTGGGTCGTGATGTTTGTGTAGTTATTGCTGATACTGATAAGACTTTTCGGTTTTGTAATTTTTATTTTACTCCGCGGCCTAAGCCGATGCGCGGTATTCATTCTTTGGGTGGGGTGGTTGGTTATGTTTTGGGGCGGGTTTTGGGGTTGAAGCGCAGTTCTACGCCTTTGGCGGTTGCGGGGGGATTTGTTTTGGCTGGGGACGCCTTAACTGTTACAAATGTTGCTGATCGGGTGCGGGGGGTGGGTTCGGGTGCGACGGTGTGGGATATGGCTTCGCGGTTTGGTGTTGCGGTGGATGGGGTGAGTTGGGAGATGATTGCATCAGTTTCTCATAAGCCGCTAGTTATCGTCCGAAGGAAATCGTGTTAAAGGTTAATATTGTAGAAATAAACCAAAAATTGTGTTTTTGGAGAGTAAGACATAAAAATCGGCTTGTGAGCATATGCGCATTACGATGGGATAGCTAATGGAAGAAGCACTACAAAAGCTGGATGCATTCTTTAATCCAAAAACCGTCGCAGTTATTGGCGCCACAAAAAAACCTGGCAAAGCCGGCTGCGTCATCTTTGAGAATCTTGCCACTAACAAAAATGAGGGCGTTTACAAGGGCGAGCTCTACCCTGTGAACCCAAGTGAAGAATCACTTTTAGGGTTTAAGTGTTTTAAGACTCTAAGTGAGGTTCCTGTTGATCAGATTGATCTAGTTGTTATTATTGTTCCCTCCAAAGCAGTTGCTGGTGTCATGGAGGAGGCGGTTGCTAAAAAAGTTAAATGCGCTGTTATAATCACTGCCGGCTTTAAAGAAGTCGGAAACAAAGAACTTGAAGACCAAGTGGTTGAAATCGCCAAAAAGGGCGGTATTCGCATTTTGGGTCCCAACTGCTTGGGTGTCTTTTACCGTAAAAGCGGTGTCGACACTATATTTCTACCCGAGATGAAAACCCTCAGCAATGGTCAAAAATTTGTAGCTACCCCCCGTCCCCTATCTGGTAACATTGCTATGATTACCCAAAGCGGTGCTTTTGGCTCAGCTGCACTTGACTACCTAACCGGTCGTGGTATGGGTGTTTCTAAATTCGTCAGCTTTGGCAACAAATGTGATGTCTCTGAATCTGACATTCTTAACTACCTGCTCCAAGATGACGAAACAACAGTGGTTCTTGTTTATCTTGAAGATGTTAAGGGTGGACGCGCCTTTATCGACATCGCTAAAAAAGTCACCCTCAAAAAACCTGTCGTGGTCATCAAATCCGGCCGTAGCTCCGCAGGAGCCCTAGCAGCAGCATCCCACACAGGCGCCATCGCAGGCAGCGACAAAGTCTATGACGCCGCCTTTGAACAATGCGGAGTCATACGTGCCCGTAGCATGGACGAATTCTTCGACTACGGCAAAGCCCTAGCAATGCAACCCCCAGCTACCGGTAAAAACATGGGTGTTCTAACCGATGCAGGCGGACCCGGCGTTATGACCGTTGACGAACTCGAAACCCAAGGCCTAACCGCAGACCGCTTCGACAAAGAAACCGATGAAAAATTCGACCAACTCAAAAAAGAAGGCAAAATCCTCGAAATCGCCGCCACCCACAACCCAGTTGACCTCACCGGCTCAGTTATCGATGACCAATTCATCGTATCTGCTGACATCATGTTCAACGACCCTAAAACCCACGGCATCATCCTACTTGGCCTCCACCACATGCCGGGTCTCCAAGAGAAATACATCGGCGGCACCGTTGAAGTCGCTCGCAAATACAACAAACCCATCGTTGCAGTCGACATCGGCGAAACTGATCTAGCCATCTACACTCGAACCCACTTCGACAAAATGGGCGTTCCAAGCTTTGACAGCCCCGAAGCTGCCGCACGCGCCATGAAAGCGCTGGTCTGGTATGGCGAATACCTCCAGAAAAACGGCGGATTAGATGCCTACATAGCCAACTTTAAAAAAACAGTTACTGCTAAACCGTAACTGTAACAACAACCGCTAAATCCCCCTTTCCCTTTTCTAATTTTCCACGCAAATAAACCGGTGCAATAACTTCTAAAACATCTACTGGATAATTTGGTACCTGAGGAATCACAACTGCTGCCTCAACACCCAAAATAGTTGCCCTAAAAAGTGTTCCTGAAAAATAACCAGTCTCAGGCTCCACACATATGCCCAAAGCAGACTCAAGCAATCTTTTTCTTTTTAAAACATCCTCTTCTTCAAACAGATGCAAATTTAACGTTCCAAAATAAGGCCTAAACCCCAACTTCTGCTCTATCTGCGCTCTAACCCAAGGTAACTCAACAAAATGTTTACCCTCACCCTTGCCCGAAAAAACTTTGCCTCTAAAGCTTATCTGACCCAAACCCTACCCTTCAATTAGGGTACAGGTCTACCTGTAACCAATTTGTGGTCCCGGCTCTGGGGGACAACATCTCTCCGTCTGTAGCTGTTGCTTTAACCACTGCGCAACTGACTTGAGAATAGGATCACAGGATATATCCACAACCGGTACAATCATCTTTTCCTTAGTTTCAATTATAGGCATATACCGTGGCATAGCGGCGAACCCAACATAGGTCCAATAAACCTTGCGCTTCTCCAAGAGTTCCTTAGCAACCGCAACATTAGACGCCGAAAGCGGGAAATAGAGAAACACCACCCCATCAACCCAATACAACCCTGCCATTTTACCTCCAGCAATCACACTGGTAAACCGCGCAATTTCCTCAGGGCTGTTAAAACAAGTCTTTTCCATAATTACAATTTCCTTAAAAGGCTCATAAGAAACAGAAACTTCATTACTCATAATCATCCACCACTAAGTAACCCATAAAGTGTAATCGGTAACTTATTTAATTTATTATCTGCATAAGAAAGTGGGCAAATAATTAACTGTGGGAATATTTAAATTGGTGGGAATTAGTTTGTATGTGGGAATATTTGTGACTGAGACCACCGTAAAAATGGATGCAAAAGGTCGTATCAGGATCCCCCGAAAATTCCGAGAAGCTATCCAATTAAGCGAAGGGGGCTGTGTCAATATAAAATCCGAAGGGAAAGTCTTGATCATAGAAGCCTCCGAGTCTATAGCCGATAAATACTATGGTATAGTGCATGTAGAAAACTGGCCTGAAGACCTAGAGGAATATGCTAAAACGGAGATGTTGAAACGGTGGAAACAACGCGTTACTATGTAGATGTCAATATATTCGTTTATTGGTTAAGTAACCACCCAGTATACGGCGAAACAGCATATAGCTGGATACAGAAAATCATAGCATCTTCTCCCAGAGAATACGTAACTTCTAGTTTAACCATCTATGAAGCACTGTATGTACTGGCGGGATTAGCTGGCAAAAACTTAAAAAACCGCCCATTTGTAGCGCAAATTACAACCGCTCTAACTCAACTAAAGGGTTTAACAATAGAGCCATTAAAACCCGAAGACCTGACAACTGCCACTGAATTGATGGACAGCAACAAGTTAGACTACGAAGACGCTCTACATCTAGCCGTAGCAATAAGAACTGGTGCTAAAGAAATAATAACAGATGATAAAGATTTTAACATAACAAGCATAAAAAAAGTCTTCTGAAAAGTCTATCTTATATGCTTACGGCACTATTTTTCCGACATTTAAAATTGTACTTATGTGCTGGCGCTTCAAATTTATCGTCGGCAAACTTCTTCCATAGTGTGTAGCATTGAGGGCATCGCAAAAACAATATCCATGGCGCTAATAATCCCAACCAATTCACTGTTGCTAATAACAGCTAAATGTTTGATGTGTTTTTTTCGCATCAGATCTGTAGCTTCTTCTAAGCTGGCTTCTTGGTCAATTGTTATAACCGGCGCAGAAGCAACCATCCCCGCCTTTATTTCACGCGCCGGCAAACCCTGCTCAAAACCCCTAATCAAAGCATCCCTAGATGTTATGATACCTACAGGACGTTTTCCCTGCACAACAACAATAGAATCAATATCAAAACTACTCAAGGTCGCGATGACTTCTTGAAGATTTGTATCCTCACGTACAACCTTGACAGGCTTTGTCATAATTTCTCGAACTAAAACGTTGTCAGACAAAAAACCACCACTAAAAGATAAGCGTATATCTTAATCAATATTTTTAGGAGCAAAACCTTGTCTGAAACTAAATCAAAACACCCTACACTTACCAGACATGCCAAAAAACAAACTATGATATGCAAAAAAGTGCTAATAACATCAATTACTGCTATAGCGAATTAGCGGTTATTGCTCTCAACCCTATTTTGTCCATGTTTTGTGGCACAATGTTATTTAGTTTCTTTTTGGTTGCATATGATGTTATTGTTGTATCGGTGACCAGTTGAGTGTCCTTTGAAATTCAAGAGTTACCCGACGTTATTCGGGTTATTGTTCTTTTAAACCTCACTAAAGGTGCTAAACTTAATCGCTCTACCCTTAAGCGACGCATCGATCGGGTTTGTGTAGGCTATACTTGTATTGATCCTGCTGAGCTTGATAAGGCACTTACAGAGATGGCCGCAGAGAATCTTATTGAGGAAAGCGGTGAGTATGTTCGGTTGACAACAAAGGGGCGCCGACTAGGTAAGGAGTGGGAGAGTCTTTTGCTCAAAAAAGAGCCCATCATGGAGGTTGTCGCCGGTTTAGTCGACGGCTCCATTACCAGCCTTGTTGTCATACTCTCAGCCTTCATAGGTACTCTCACCTCAAATGCCATATTTAGCAACCCTGATCTTGTTATTTTCTCTGCATTTCTAACCCTGAGCGCAGTTGCCATCACAAACTTTTCTAGCTTTCTATTAGGCGGCATCACTGAGGACCTAAACGATATAATGACCCTGCAGAACCTAATGAACTACAGTCTAAGCGATATTCCTGACAAAAAAGAACGCACCAAATCCCTTCTGCTGGTCCAAAAACTCTTCCTAGTGTTGGGCCGCCAGATCCATCGATCAAATCTCTACGCCGCCATCATCTGCGGAGTCACAACCTTCATAGCCGGCATAATCCCCATAGCCACCTACCTACTCCTACCCCCATACTACAACATCGTAGCCTCACTAAGTATAGTCAGCGTCATCGCAGGAGTCTTTTTAGTTCGATATCGCTCAAAGAAAACCCGCGTCAGCTGGAAAATAACTCTCGCCGAAACCCTAACCATAGTCATAATCGCAACAGTTGTCTCACTAATACTGGGCGCAGCTTAACTAGAGCGACACAACTGCAGGTGATCCTCCATTATACATCGATCCATAATCATCCTCAAACCTGACTGCTGTGCCATTTTCGCCGCATCTAAATTGATAATACCCTTTTGCATCCAAACCACACACGGCCTGCCAAATTTAACTCTAAGTTCAATGGCCTGCGCAACAATTGGTGGAACATCTTCACTTTTTCGAAAGACATCTACAATATCTATAGTTTTCTGAATATCAACTGGAATATCTAGAAGACTTTTGTAGCACTTCTCACCCAAAACTTTCTCAACAAACGGGTTAACCGGAATTATTTGGTAACCATGTTTTTTGAGATATGCCGCAACACGGTGACTGGGCCTGCCCAAAGTATCCGATAAACCAACAACCGCAACAACACGGTATTTGTCAAGAATTTCTCTAATTTCTTCTTCTATGTTCATTTTATCACCTTAATTTATGATGATGGTGCTTGGCCGAGTTTTAACTCAAAGAGACATTTTTTGCTATTACGCACCGCAAGCACCTGTAGGGTTTTGCCGATGGTGTATTTGTGGACTTCTGCGACCAACTCTTCAATCCCCTTGATTTCGATACTGCCCACTTGAAGAATGATATCTCCCTGTACCATACCCGCTTGTTTTGCGGGACTGCCCTGAATCACTTTGGTTACAAAAACGCCCCAATCCACCGTTAACCCATAATAGCGTGCTATCTGCATAGTTATAGTTAATCCAACGATGCCCAGCCACGGTTGTTGCTTAGCATTTTTTGTGACTGTTTGTTCGGTACAGTTCTTGGCAGAATTAATAGGAATAGCAAACCCGATGCCCTGTGCATATGGAATGATGGCGGTATTTATGGCAACCACTCTACCCAAAAGGTCAATGAGTGGTCCGCCGCTGTTGCCGGGGTTAATGGCAGCGTCGGTCTGTACGAGGTTTTCAATCAGTCCCCGCTCAGATTCTATGGTTCGATTTATAGCGCTCACAACGCCTCTAGTTACACTGGGGCCTCCCACTAAACCAAACGGATTGCCAATAGCATAAACCTGTTGTCCCACTCTGAGTTTATCTGAGTCTCCCAGCTCCGCGGCTTCAAGCTCTTCGCCATCTTGGACCTCTATGACTGCTATGTCATGGATTGCACAAGACCCAACGATAACTCCCTCTAGCACCTGATTGTTCCACAAGGTTACATTGATTTTTTGTGCTCCACCCACGACATGATTGTTGGTTAGAATCAAACCTCTTTTATCAATGATAGTGCCTGAACCCATGCCGCTTACCGGTACTGCTTGATAGAAAACGTTGTGTACCAATTTGACTGTGGATATGTTTACCACACTTTTGCTTGCTTTCTCGATGATATCTAACACTGCATTCTCATCATAGGACATGCAGATTCCTCAAAAAAGGAGAGTCTGTCTTTGTAATAAATCTTCAATAACTATTCTACCGCGAAATGTTCAAAGAATTGCTTCTGGGCTTTCTCTTCTACGCAAAGCGCCAGCTCGTCGGGTCTTTGTTTAGTTTGTTGTTTTATGGCAAGCGTTTTTGTTCATTAGATCTTCTTGGGATTTAGTTTCTTTTTTGTGGTTGATTATTTCCGCAGATTAGTGATGATGCATGTAGTTCGTAGTTAGCATTATCATGGTTATGGACTATGAAAAACTACTAAAGGTCAACATTTCGGTGTTGCGGAATCACATTTTGACAGACTCACAGATGGCTCTTATTATACTGAATTCGGTTAGTTTTATTTCTGCATAAGCGAAGAAAAATAGACCTCCTCGGCAATTATAAATAGTGTGGTTGCTTGCTTTGTGGGTAAAAGTTGGTTTTGTTTATGTTTGGTAGTTTGGTTCGGTATGAAAAAGCGTCAAAATTAAACGCTCAGGATTT